>JANNWK010000030.1:0-8444 GCA_031408355.1 Myxococcales bacterium | reverse complement strand
CATCGTCTCGGCCGAGCCAGTGATTGGCTTCGGTGAGGCAGACGCACCTGCCGGACCCGCCGGGTAACCCGCGTATCCGCCGGGGGGCGGCGGAGGGTATCCGCCTGGCGGCGGGCCGAATCCTCCGGGGGGCGAGTGCATCGCGGCGAGCATAGCTGACCGCGCCGTGAAATGGGCTAGGCTCCGCGCGACCCGTCCCTGTCCCCGGCTCCTTTTCATGGCCATTACTCGCGAAAACGTGCTCCATATCGCCAAGCTCGCTCGACTCGAGCTGTCCGAAACCGAGATCGATCGAATGCAGCGGGATCTCGCCGGAATTCTCGATTACGTGAACCAGCTTTCGGAGCTCGATACTTCCGAGGTCGAAGCCACGACGCAGGGCGCTCTGGTGGCGGCGCCCTTCAGGGCGGATGAAGTTCGCCCCAGTCTGTCGCACGAGCTCGCCCTCGGTCAGGCCCCACGCACGGCCTCGAACGGCTTTGCAGTGCCCGCTTTCGTGGACGAATGAGTCATGACCGACCTCCTGGAGCGTTCGATCGTCGAGCTGGTGACGCAGGTGCAGCAAGGGAGCGTCACGGCTCGGCAGCTCACCGAGGCCGCCCTGACGCGCATCGAGAAAAATAGCGAGCTACACGCCTTCCTGCACGTCGCTAAGGAGGCCGCGCTCGCGTCCGCCGACGCCGTGGATGCGCGCAGGGCACGCGGCGAAGAGCTCGGCAGGCTTTCGGGCGTACCCATCGCCATCAAGGACGCGCTCTGTACGAAGGACGCCCCCACCACCTGCGGTTCGAAGATCCTAACCCGAGCCGGGCAAAGCGGCGCCGCTGGGGAGTTGCCAGAGCAGGGTTTTCGGCCGGCTTACGACGCGACGGTCGTGGCTCGCTTGCGTGCCGCTGATGCCGTCTTGATCGGCAAGGCGAACATGGATGAGTTCGCGATGGGCTCGTCAGGCGAGAACAGCGCCTTCGGCCCCCCGCGCAATCCCTGGGATCGCTCGCGCACCGCCGGCGGATCGAGCGGCGGCAGTGCGGTCGCTGTAGCGGCCGGACTCAGTCTGGGGGCCCTGGGCAGCGACACCGGTGGCTCCATTCGCCAGCCGGCCGCGCTGTGCGGGGTCGTGGGCGTCAAGCCAACCTACGGGCGTGTGTCTCGCTACGGACTCATCGCCTTCGCTTCAAGTCTCGATCAAGTCGGCCCATTCGCGCGCGACGTGCAGGGTGCGGCGCGCCTGCTCGAGGTCATCTCGGGACGCGACCCGCTGGATTCTACAAGCGCAGACGTGCCGGTCGGCAACTACGAAGCTGCCTGCACGCGAGCAGTGAGCGGCCTGCGGATCGGCGTTCCGGAAGAGTACTTCGGCGAAGGGCTAGATCCGGCGGTGAAAAGCAGCATTCGCCAAGCGATTGCCGGTCTGGAGGCGGCCGGTTGCAGCGTCCACCCGGTGAGCCTGCCGCACACGCGCTACGGTATCGCTACCTACTACATCGTCGCCACCGCCGAGGCTTCCAGCAACTTGGCGCGCTTCGACGGCGTGCGTTTTGGGCTCCGAGTCGAGACGCCGAACGGCGATCTCACCTCGCTCTACGGGAAGACGCGCAACGCGGGTTTTGGACCGGAGGTGAAACGTCGCATTCTTCTGGGCACGTATGTGCTGAGCGCCGGCTACCACGACGCCTACTACAAGCAGGCGCAGCGCGTGCGTACCCTCATGAAGCAAGACTTCGATCGCGCGTTCGACAAAGTGGACGCGATTGCTACGCCCACCAGCCCCACACCAGCCTTCAAGCTGGGCGAGAAGGTCGACGACCCCTTGGCGATGTATCTGGCGGACGTGTTCACCCTGCCAGCGAGCCTGGCAGGCATCGCGGGCCTCAGCGTGCCCTGCGCGCCCACCCCTGCGCTTCAGTCAAGCGGGCCCATGACGCGTCCGGAGCTCCCGGTGGGGCTGCAATTGCTCGGCCCGGCCTTCGCCGAAGAACGGCTGTTTTCGCTGGCCGCCGAGGTTGAACGTCAAGCCGGCGCGCTGCGACGCCCGCCCATCGGATGAAGCCGACTCGGGCAGCGCCGCTTCCGGTCAGGTGCGAGCGGGCAGGAACGCAGCACGCCGCAGGTCTGATTCAGCTGCTGGAAGCGTCGGGCAGCGGCTGCTTCTGCAACTATTGGCACTTCGACGGCGACAAGAATGCCTGGCTCGAACAGTGCTTCGTGCGCCCCGAGGGCAACCGCCAAGCGCTTGAGCTAAGGCTCGCGGGCGAAGAACTGTGCGGCGTCGTCGCGCTTCAGCCGGAGGTTGCGGTCGGGGCGGAGCGCCTGATCGGTTGGATGAAAGTGACTCGCGCCGTCGATTTGCCACGCCTCTACGAGCAACGCGTCTACCGAAACCTACCTTGTTTCCAGATCAGTAGCGGCCCTCGCGACCACGTCTATGCGATTGGTTGCCTGTACATCGAAGAGACCTCGCGAAGGCGCGGCGTCGCCCGCCAACTGCTGGAGGCGGGGATCCAGGCGGCGCGCCAGGCCGGGGGCAGCGCCCTGGAGGCCTTTCCCCGAGCCCTTTCAGGAGCCGAGAAATTGCGCGAAGATGAGCTCCTCATGGGCCCGGAGCCGCTCTTCCTTGAGGCAGGTTTCAGGGCAGTTTCCGATTTTAGACCCTACCCGGTGCTTCGCTTGCCACTGCTTGCTCGGCGTGGTGGCGAGCACGCCGACGAGCACGCCGACTCAAGTGCGGACTGAGTAAAACTTCAGGCGAGCTCGAGCTGAGAGTTCGCCGCCCCCGAGTCCGAATTGGACAACCGGCCTGGCTCGGGGATATCTTCAAGGCTTCGTCCGCGGCTCGATCCCTCGAGCACCTGGAGTAACTGCACTTGTCCGCCCTTCGACTCAAGCGCCTCGATGCACTGCGCAACCTCGCGCTGCGACTGACGGCCGAGTCCGCCAGCGGGTACTTGGGCGATTGCCTCGACGCTCTGCTGGAGGGTAGCTCCGCTAAGGGCGCGCTTGCATTCACGGCGGATGGCCCGCTCGAGATCGCCGCAGATAGGCGGCTCGATCACGCGACGCACCGTCCACTGGCTGCCCTGCTCCGCGGCGCGGCCGCCTTCGCTGAGCGTTGCCTCAGCACCCGGAAGCCTGCCAAGTCCGCCAACCTTCACGCGGACCGCGATGGCGTGGACGACGCCGGAGAGTTCATTGCGCGTGGCGCCGCCTGCGTGCTCGCGGTTCCCGTCCTCGACGGGCGAAGGCCCGCCGGCGCCCTGGTGCTGCTGTTCGCTGAGCCGGAGGAGGTGGACGAGGAGACGGTCTCGTTCTGCGCCAGCGTCGCCAGCTTGGCGGCATTGCGAGCGCAACGCGAGCGCAACGCAGAAGCCAAGTTGACGAGCGAACAGCAGGAGGACACAGCGCACATGGTCAGCCTCGGGCTCCTGACCGCCACCGTCGCGCACGAGCTCCGCGGCCCGGCGGGCGCGCTGCTGCTGCAACAGGAAGAGCTTAAACGCTTGGTGGAACAGCTAGAAGCGCTGGGCGGCGGCGCCGACACGGCGATCGGAGGCGCCGTTGCGGAGCTTGCCGAATTGAGCGTCGACATTGGCACCGCTGTCTCGCGCGTCCGCGACACCGTCGAACAGCTAGGGCTGGTCAGCCGCCGCGACACCGCTCCCGAGCACATCGAGTTGAGCGCCGTCGTCGAAGAGTCGCTGAGCATTGCCCGCCCCCACTTGGAGCGGCGTGGCGCCACGCTGGTCACGAGCTTCGAGCCCGAGTGCCGCACCATTGCCCGGCGCGACAACCTCGCGCAGGTGGTGTTGAACCTCGTCTTTAACGCGATGGACGCGTGCCAGGCTGCGGCCCGCCCAGAGATCCACGTGCAGGTGACGGCAGCAGGCGATCATGTGGCGCTCGTGGTGGAGGACAACGGCCCGGGCGTTCCAACCCAGACCATTCCCCACATTTTCAAGCCATTCTATACGACCAAGGCGCGCGGGCTCGGCACCGGACTCGGCCTCAAGATCTGCAGTGACGTGATCAGTGCCCATGGTGGCCACATAGAAGTCCATGAGCGCGCTGGTGGCGGGGCCTCCTTCCGCGTGCTGCTACCGCGGTCAAGGGAAGACAGCGGACTGCTCGCTTTGCCCGTCGGTCAGCCGCTGCGGCCCGCGCTCGCGTCGGTACGTGTGAAGCGGGTGCTGGTGGTCGACGATGATCCCGTGTTTTCGCGGACCATTCGGCGTTCCTTGAAGCCCCACGATGTTCGCACGGCAGCGGCCGTTTCGGAAGCGCAGGTCCTGCTCCTTGACCCAAGCTACACGCCGGATCTGGTACTTTGTGACATATTCTTGCCCGGCGCGAACGGCAACGTCCTGCACGAGCGCGTCGCCAGACTGAGGCCGGAGGTTGCCCGACGTTTCGTGTTCGTCACGGGGGGCGCGCTCGGCAAGGCAGAGGCCAGCTACCTGCGAGCGTCCGGTTGCACCACGCTCTTCAAGCCCATCGAACTCAAGAGCCTGCTCGAATTGCTCGACGATCCGAACCCCGAGTCAGCGCCCCCCAACTCCGTGCGCACGCTGCAGCAGCCGCAACAGCCTCCCTCCAGCAACAAGTCCCGCCCGCCCTCCGCGCGTTGAGCCTTCTGCCACGCGCATTAGTGCTGCGTCCAGGCCCAACCTGGTGCGTTGAGGAGGCCCAGACTGAGGCCGAGAAAGACCCCCCGCAGGACCTCGCCCGGGTCCGCGAGACCGGCGGCCGCGAGCGCGCCACCCAGAGCTTCGAGCGAGCGGTGCTGCGGCGCCTGCTCGATCGCGCAGCGTTCCCCGGGGCTAAACCCGAACTCCAGAAGTCTACCGCCCGCTGCCGAACCGCGCGAAAGTGGGAGGCGTCGAATCGGATTCAGCCAAGCCGCCAGTTCGTTGAGCGTGAACCGCTCTCGAACGATGCGCGTGATCAGCGCAGCGACGGCAATCGGCTGCAAATGTGCTGCCGGCGTCTCGCGCGGCGAACTGAAGGTCAAGGTCCCGTCGTCGAACGCAAGCAGGCCGCGTAGCTGGGCCTCTACGGCCGTACCGTGCACACCAAGCAGCCCGCCGTCGCGGAACAGCAGCCGCAGCTCGCCGCGCGTGCCCACCACGTGCAGCTCGCCCGTCTCGCCGCGCGCCGCGAGCTGGAGCACCAGCGCGGGCAGCTCGGCACGCACCAGGGCGCGGCGAAACGGCAGGCCCGGAGCGGGGGCAGCCGGCTCGCTCGGGCGAACGCCGGGCCTCGTGCTGTACGCGGGCGCTTGGCTGGTGGGGCGCCGAACGGGCGACGGGTTGACGGAGGCCGGGGGCGGCTCCGTCCCAGCCGACGCAAGCCGCGTTACCTCGTGGGTGCCGCTGCGCGAAGGCAGGACCCCGAGCGCCGAGAGCCAGGGCAGCAGCTCGGAATCGTCCAGCGTGATCTTGGCGTCGCGGGCAATCCGCCGCAGCGACGCCGCGAAATCTCGAGCGGTCGCGAAGCGATCGGCGGGCGTCTTGGCGAGCGCCTGCGTCAGCGTTTCGAGCACCGCGGTCGGGAGATCTGCACCATGCTTTCGCAGCGTTGAGATGTCCGCTTCGTGAATTTGCGTGAGGATATCAAACTCGTTCTGGCCCGAAAACAGCGGGCGGGCGAGCAACATTTCCGCCAAGATTATCCCGACCGTAAACAAATCGCTGCGCGGATCGACCTCGATTCCCATCACCTGCTCGGGCGACATGTAGCCGACCTTGCCCTTGAGTTCGCCCGGGTAGGTGCGCCTGTCCACATAGGCGCTGCGCACGATGCCGAAGTCGGCCAGTTTCACGTCGCCCGCGCGCCCGATCAGCACGTTGCCGGGCGACACGTCTCGGTGGACGATGGACAGCGGATTGTCATCCTCGTCGCAGGCCTCGTGAGCGAAGGCCAGCCCGGACAGCAGTTCGTGAGCGATGAACAGGGCCGCTGGGAGGGGAAACCGCTCGCCCCGCGCCGACACGTGCCGGAGCAGCCGAGCCAGCGAGACGCCCTCGACGTACTCCATCGCCATGAAGAGCTCGCCCTCGCTCTCGCCAAAATCGATAACTTGAACGATATTGGGGTGGCAGAGCGGCGCAGCGATCCGCGCTTCATCGCAGAACATGGCCACGAAGCGGGCGTCCTGGGCCAGCTCGGGCAGGATGCGCTTGAGCGCCACCTTCTTGGCAAACCCATGCGGCCCGGCCCGATAGGCCACGAACACCTCGGCCATCCCGCCAAGGCCCAGCCGCTCGCCCAGCTCGTAGGGGCCGAGCTGCGTCCGTGCCTTGTGGGGCCTAGAAGGCATGAACCTTCAGGGTAGCGCGGAAGGGGCTCCGCATTCTCCACAAAAAATCAGGATCATGAGCGGCGCCCTTTGGGCTACCGTCGCGAAGTGAGCGAGACGCGCACATCCCCCCACTCCATCCGCCTCCACGCGCCGGGCGACGCGAGCGTCACCGGTTCAACCCGGGCCGCGCGGCGCCGCGTTGTGGCCGTCACGGGCGCGGCGTCGTTTCTGGGCCTTAACCTGGTAGGCCTGCTTGAGGAGGACCCGCGGGTTTCGAAGATCGTCTGCCTCGATACCAGCGCGCCGCCGACAGCCGCTGCCAAGTCTCGCCACTATGAGCTTGATCTGGTGCACCCAGCGGCGGAAGAGCGACTGACCGAAGTGCTCGGCGCCGAGGGCGTGGACACCGTGGTTCACCTGGCGCTACTCGAGTCGCCGTCGCGCGAAACGGCTCGTAGCCATGAGCTGGAGGGCGTGGGAACGATGCAGGTGCTCAACGCCTGCCGCCGCACGCGCGCCCATAAACTAGTCGTCAGAAGCTTCAGTTGGCTCTACGGAGCGCGAGCTACCAATCCCGCGTTCCTGTCCGAGAAGCACGCCCTCCGCGCACGCAACACCGAGCCCTTCTTTCAGGACAAGCTAGCTGTCGAGGAACAGCTGGTGCGCTTTCGTCAACCGGGTCAGGGGCGGATCGTCACCGTACTTCGCACCGCACCCATTCTTGGACCGAGCGTCGACAACTTCATCACGCGCTACCTGAAGCTGCCGGTGGTCCCGACTGTGCTGGGTTTCGACCCACTTTGGCAGTTCCTGCACGAAGCCGACGCAGTGGCGGCGCTCAAGCTGGCCGTGGACTTGGACGCGCCCGGCGTGTTCAACCTGGCCAGCGAAGGTGTCCTGCCGCTGAGCATGGCGGTGCGGCTGCTGGGGCGTCGCAGCTTGCCATTGCCACGCAGCCTGCTCGGCCCAACGCTCGGCGCGCTTTGGCTCACGAAAGTGGGAGACGCGCCGCCGGCGCTCTTGGACTATCTGCAATACGCCTGCGTGGCGGACGGTGCCCAGGCCAAGAGCCGCCTGGGCTTCGTCCCCGTTTTCTCGAGCCGTGAGGCATTGGCGGATTTCGCCGGTGCCGAGCAGTTGCGTGAGGCCAAGCTGCTCCCGGAGACGCCAGCGTGACACGCAAGGAAAAATCGAACGAAAAAGTCGCGGCCCGTCGGCGCGATGCCGTGAAGGCGGGCGAACGAGGCGCCAAGCTCGAAAAGAGCGGCAAAGCCGGCAAGAGCGGCAAAGCTGGTAAGAGCGCCAAGGCCAACAAGCTTGGCAAGAGCCTGAAGAGCGAGAAGCCTGCTCAGCCCGCCAAGCCCGAACGCAAGCTACGTAAACGTGAAAAGCGGGCGGTGAGCGACGCCGAGCGGTCGGTACCCGTACTGCCGCTCGTCAGCGCCGACGGCGACGACCTACCGACTGACGGCGACGACCTCCAAACGTCGAGCGAAGACGCCCCTGAGCTGGGTATTGGCGCGCGCGTGGTCGCGCCAAACCTGCGCTTCGAGGGCGATGAGCTTGATAGCTACCATCCTGAGCCGATGGGCAGCGGCGGAGGCGACGTCGAAGATCAGATCCGAGCGCTCGAGGCGCGGCTTGACGGGTTGATCCAAGGCGCCGCACGCAGCGGCGAGCCGGGTACGGCTCAGACGCTTGCCGTCACTGATGAACCGACGGGCGTCGCTACCGAGCGCGAAGCCGAGCGCCGAGCCGAAGCCATCGCTGTCGAGAACACAGCCGAGCTCGCGGGCAGCCAGTACTACGTGCACAAGTGGGGGCGGAAGGGTTTGCGCAATCGCGCCGAGGAGGTCGACGAGTTTGGTCTGAACCGCAACTTCGAGGCCAAGCTCCGGCCGGTCTTGGATTTTCTCTATCGACGCTACTTTCGGATCCAGACCGAGGGCATCGAGAACGTTCCAAGCGAGGGCCGGGCGGTCGTGGTCGGTAACCACTCCGGCAGCATCCCGCTCGATGGCCTCATGCTCCGCGCCGCGCTCCGCCTAGATCACCCGGCAGGTCGCGATCTACGTTGGCTCGCGGAGGATTTCCTGTTCTATCTGCCGTTCGCGGGGGTCTTCATGAATCGCGCCGGCGCCGTGCGGGC
>JANNWK010000029.1:0-16199 GCA_031408355.1 Myxococcales bacterium | reverse complement strand
CCGAGAGACATCGTGAGCGCCAGCTTGCTCGCAGCAACGGCGCCCGCAGAGCCCGACGCCGCAGCACCCGCGGCAACCACCGCCGCTGCCGCCACTCGCGACAGCACGCGCGCGCGATTCTGCTCCAACCGCGCTTCGCCGAGCACGACTTCCTGGCGACCCAGCTTGATCAACTCCTCGGCCTTGTCTTGAACGTTCATGCGTGACTCCCGGGATTCTCCGAATACTCTGCGACACCACGCTCGAACGCCACGCGCGCTGCGCGAAGGCGTGAGTACGCGGTGTTCAAGTTGAGGCCAAGTGCCGCCGCCACCTCGGGCACGCCGAGCTGCTCGAGCTCGTGCAACACGAAGACGTTGCGCTTGTCGTCGTCGAGCGTAGCGAGCACCTTGTACAGCAGCGCGCGTTGTTCCGCATGCAGCACACCGGCGAGTTGGTCGTCTCGGCTCGGCAGGCTCTCTGCCAGGGCCTCGGAGCCGCCGCCGAGCTTCTGGTGCCAACGCTGGGCCTGACGGCGCACGTTGGCCGCGACGTTCATGGTGATCCGGAAGACCCAGGTCTTTTCGTGCTGCTCGCCCTCAAGCTCCGGAAGTTTCCGGTACACGATCAGAAACACTTCTTGCAGCGCGTCGTCCAGCAGCTCGTCTCGAATGCCGAGGCGTCGCAAAGAGCGCGCCACGAACTGCGCGTGACGGGTATAGAAGTCGTTGAAACGAGCGCGTTCGTGAGCCGTCGAGCGCAGCTCCGCCCCGGTCAGCCTGAGCGCCCCGGCGCTGGACCCTTCAAGCTCAGCGCCGGAACTGGGGACGGACATGAGAGGAAACGCCAGAGGCACCTCGCTACTCATGTGCGGGTGCCGGACAATCCGTGACTTGACCTGCCTACAGCGTAGGCCCCAACCGGGCGAAGGCTGCCGAAGCGCTAGCTACGGAGCCCCGCCAGCACCACCAGCACCACCAGCGCCGATATCGCGGATCGGAGTGAGTGCGCTGCCGGGCACGACCTCGCACGGCACGGGTCCGTACTCACCCGGAAGCGTCCAGCCGACGGCCACGTGATCGCCGCCCATGCCGTCCTTCTGCAGGACTTCCACGTAGTACGCGGTGCCCTGGACGAGCGTCACTTCGGCGGATTTCTGGGTCCCGAACTTGTTCCACTGCAACTCGTCGGTCCAGTCGGGGACCGAGGCCAGCAGGACCTTGTCGGCCGGAAGAGCGGTAGTGCTCAGGTAGAGTTGGGAGTTGTCGTCGCCGGCGATCCAAAAGCGGTAGATGCCGCTCAAGGGTGCCGTGAGGTAACCGCTCATGCGCGACTGGAAGTTGTCGAGCTCCGGGGCTGAACGAACCTGTCGGAGTTCGGTGAGCTCGGCGCTCGAGGAGGGCGTGATGGCAGTCAGGAGCTGCGGGAGGATTTGAGTGCCGGGCCAGTCCAGCCAGAGATCGAGGGTGATCTCGCCTTGACCGAGCCCCGCCGCCTCCACGGTGCAGACCGCGGGCGCGCCACCGAAGCCACCGAAACCACCGAAACCACCGAAGCCACCGAGCCCGCCGCTACCGCCCGTGCCGCCCGTGCCGCCCGTGCCGCCGCCGACCGTTCCGCCCGAGGCGCCGCCCGCTCCGCCGCTGCCGGCAGTGGTAGCCGAGGTGCCCGCCGTCCCGGCCGTTGTGGCCGAGCTACCGGCCGTGCTCTTGCCCGCCGTGCCCGCGCCGCCAACGCTGACGCCCCCCGAGCCGCCGCTGCCGCTTCCCACGGGAGTCGCTGAGTCCGAAGAACAAGCGGCTATCACGCCTGCCGCGGCAGTCATGAAGGCCACCGCACGCCACGATGCATTTCTGATTTTCATGAAGTCAATCCTAAGGTGGGCGGATATCACAGCACGAGGAGGGGCCGCTCGCCTACGGCCAACCGAATGGTTCCCACGAATGATGGGTGGCGCCAGATGTCCGACGTCTTCCCACCTTTCAGCTATTCGAGCACAATTTGGGCGGGACCTCAGCCGTTGCTGCGGTGCCACTGGAATTGAAATCGCCTAGAGCGTAAGCCCCAATCCGAGCGAAGCCCGAACGCTCACCGCAGAGGGCCGATGAACGGCGCCGATGCCCTGGAGCACAAAGCTCTCGCGCAGCGTCGGGACCACCGCTTCGCTGCTGACGTCGAGCCAGAGCCGACCGCTCAAGTGCAGTGAGGAACGCAGGCCCGCCACCAGCGAAAGCCAGAACTTCTCGCCCGTCCCTGGCGCGCTCACCCCAAAGCCCCGACCCTGCTCGTAGTCGAGCTCGGGTCCCGCGCACAGGCCGACGCGCGCCCGGGTGGGCTCGAAGCAACCGAGCAGCGAAACCGCCCCGAGCCAAAAATCGCCGCCGGTTGCTGCGAAGCCCGCGAGCTTGGGCACTTCGCCGCGACGGCTCGCAAAATAGCTGCCTTGCAACGAGAGCTGGAAGGGTGCGGCGCGATAGTCAAGCGCTGCCAGGCCACCCACCGCCGCCCTCGGCAAGCTGCCCAAGTCGCCCACCGCGCGCACGCTGAGTTGCCACTCGGAAGTGCCGAACACCGAACGACGAGCTGGCGGCGCAAGAGCTGCGGGACTGAGCGACGGCGGCTCCTGGTGAGCTCTGTCAATCGGTTCGGCGTGTGACAGCTCCGGCTGCAGCATCCAGGCCAGGATCAGCACCACCACGTTGGCCAACGCTTGGCACGAATGCTCTTCGACTACGCGGCTGCCACGCGCGCCTTGAGACTCGGTAGTGAGCAGCACGCGATAGTGCTGGGGGGCAAGCCGCTGCACTTCTGCGACCGCGCGCACGGCGCGAGCCGAGCTGGATTGGCGCTCGACAAGCGCCGCCACCTGCCGCACCAGCGCATCCCCCGCCGGGCACTCGCTCGCCGGTGCGCGCCAGACAAGCTCCAGGGGAATAGGCCCAGCAGCAGCCGACGGCGAGCTCCACAGCCAACACGCAGCGAAAACGCACAGCGCGAAGATTCCTTCCCTGGAAGAAACTCGCGCCATTCGGTTCCGCTTCTAACAGATCCCTTCGAGCGGGCACATGAGTAGGCGATGACTTGGTCCGCCAACCTGGGCGCCCGCTTCGGGAGCAAGCTCTGGCCGCTCCTGCTCTCGAGCTGCGTCGGCGAGATAGGCGCCGCCGGCGGCGGCACGAGCGCCGGCGGCGCGGTGAACGGGGAGCTTGACCCAGCCGGTCCCGGTTCGTCCGCGGCGGCGAGCTGTAGCGCCCTCGGTGCCACGCCACTCGCCCGGCTAGCGCGTCAGGAGTACCTGAACACCGCTCGTGAGCTGTTTCAAATAGAGCCGCCAGCCGCCACAGCCTTGCCCGAGGACGCTGACTTCGGCGGCTTCAAGACGACCGCGGGCCAGACGCTCAATGCGCCGCTTGCCGAGAAGTACGTCGACGCAGCGGCGGCGATCGCCAACGCCGTGCTGCTTCAGCCAGATGGCGGATTCGGTTGCGCGGGGCGCGATGAGAACAGCTGCGTGGCCGGGTTTCTCAACGAGATGGGGCCGAGGATGTTTCGGCGTCCGCTCCTTGACCCAGAAATTCAGCACTACCAGGCGCTATTTTCAACGACGCGAGCTTCGGGGACGTTCGAGCAGGCGGCCTCCGTCTTGCTCCAGGCGCTGCTGCTGGCTCCCCAGTTCCTATTTCACATCGAGGAGCGCGCGCCCGGCCAACCCGAGGGGCAGGCCTACGCGCTGAACGACTATCAGCTGGCGGCGCGGCTCTCCTACCTGTTCTGGCGCAGCCCGCCGGACGTGGAGCTTGCGAGCCTGGCCGCGCAGGGCACCCTGCACGGAGAAGCGGTCTTGCGCGGACAAGTGGAGCGACTGCTGGCCGACGAGCGCGCACGCCCCGTGGTGCGCTCCTTTCTTTCGCAATGGCTCAGGCTCGAGAAGATCGAGGGCATCATGGTCGACCCCGTCAAGGAGCCGGCTTTCACGCCCGCGCTGCTGAGCGCGCTCTCGGAGGAGACGCGCAGCTTCGTCGAGCAGACGTTCTGGAGCTCGACCGATACCGTGCGCGAGCTGTTGGTCTCCACCACCCGCTTCCGAAACCAGGAGCTCAGTCGGTTTTATGGCGACACACTGGGCAGCGGCGACAGCCTGACACCTGTCACGGCCGAGCCCGACGAGCGGGCCTTCGGACTGCTGTCCCAGGCCGGGTTTCTGGCCGCTATCAGCCGCAATCAAGACGCCGCAATCATTTACCGCGGGCGCTTCGTGCGTGAGAAGCTGCTCTGTGGTCAGTTGGCCCTGCCGCCCGCCAACGTCGCCTCGCCGCTGCCCCAGTTCACGCCCGGCATGACGGGTCGCCAGCGCGTGGCAGAGCACACCTCGGGCCCGGCCTGCGTGAGCTGCCACCAGCTGATGAACCCGCTCGGGTTCGCGCTCGAGCACTTCGACTACCTTGGGCGCTGGCGCGACCAAGATCACGCCTCGCCCATCGACGCGAACGCCACCATCGATGCCGAGCTGGGCGAAGTCAGCGGAGCCCTCGGCCTGTCGCACAAGCTCTCCGAGAGCGACTTGGTCGCAGCCTGCGCAACCCAGCAGGCGTTCGAGTTCAGCGTCGGCCGCACGCCCGCCACCGAAGATAGCTGCGCGCTCGAGGCGCTGCGCGCGGAAGCCCCCAGGAACCTGCGCGCTCTGTTGGCGGCCGTGCCAGGAAATCGCGTCTTTCAGTACCGCGTGGAGCCCAAGCCGTGAGCCAAGGTGGAACATGACTCGTATCCGTAACGTCAACAAGGGACGCGTGCTGTCACGCCGTGCCCTGCTCAGAGGCGCGGGCGGGATCGCGCTCGGTTTGCCGCTGCTTGAACTCATGCACGCTGGGCGGGCGCGCGCAGCCGAGGCGCTTTCGCCGCGAAGGCTCTTGGTCTGGACCACGCCCGACGGCACCGTGATCGACAATTGGCGTCCCATCGCGGGCCCCAGCGCCGCCCCCACGGACTTCGAGCTGTCCGAGATCTTGTCGCCGCTCGCCGCCCACAAAGACGACATGGTCGTCCTGCAACAGCTACAGCAGCACGGCGGACATGCCCACCACACGATCTCGAGCCTGACCGGTCGCGCGCCCAACGACCGGGGATTTCCGGATCTCGTCGCGACCGGGATCTCGCTCGATCAGCATTTGGCAGGCACGCTCGGCCAACAAACCTCGATCCCTTCCCTGCAGCTCGGTGTCCAGGTGACGCAGAACCGCGACACCGTTGCGGCCATCTCTTGGAACCAGCAGCTCCAGCCGATGCCGGCGGAGAACAACCCCTACTTGATGTTCAGCAAGCTCTTCAGCGCGGGCGGTGCCGCCTCGGCCGAAGACGCCCGCCAACTGCTGCTGCGAAAGCGCTCGGTGCTCGACAGTGTGCGCGAGCAGGGCGCGGCGCTCGACCACGTCCTGGGCGCCGCGGACCGAGCGGTCGTCGGCAACTATCTGGATTCGCTCAGGGACTTGGAGCGACGCTTGGTAGCGCTCGAACAGGCCCAGGGCGCCTGCGCCAAGCCCGATTTGCCCGTGGATCCAAGCGCATCCCAGGACAAACCAAGCTGGCTCGTGGAAAAGAATGTGCCACAGGTGATCGACGTGTACCGCCGATTGATCGTCGCCGCCTTCAGCTGCGACATCACCCGCGTCATCACGCTCACGCTGGCCAACGACGGTGGCGCCGGGCGCATGAACGGTTGGGTGGAAGGCATCGATGCTGGCACCGATTGGCACGGCCACTCACACCATGTTGAAGAGGGTGAGCGGGCGTCGCTCACAAAGATTGACCAATGGTACTACGGGCAGCTGGCACGCTTCGTCGACGACTTCAAGGCCGTCCCAGAGGGCGACGGAAGCCTATTGCGCAACAGCCTGATTTTCGTCAACAACGAGTACGGACCCAACGGACCTGTCGACTACCTGCCGCTGAACTACGCCGGCGAACGCAACAACCTGACCCACTACGCCCGCCTGATGCCGTACAGCTTGATAGGCCAGGCCGGCGGCTCGCTCAAGACCGGGCGCAACCTGGTCTACGACTTCGAGAACGCGGACGCCGCCTCGCAAGGCCTCGGCCGCTCGCATACTCAACTCTTGGTGTCGATCCTCAACTTGATGGGCCTGGAGGACCAGAGCTTCGGGGATCCCGAGGCGCTTCAAGGGCCACTGCCCGGTTTGATCGCCTGATTTCTACCTGCCCCGGTGTGAGCTGCTAGGGCCAGGGAACCGCCAGTTCATCCGGCGAAAGGGCACGATTGAACAGGCGCAGCGCGTCCACGTCGCCGGGGTAGTTGCGACCGATCAGGGGCGCGAGCTCGGCGGACGCGGGCTCCTTCATGAGCAGCGGGTTCTCCTCCTCGAGCGAGCCATTGAGAAAGCAACGCAGGGCCGAGCCGTCGTACGTGACCGAGAGGCGCAGCCACGTATCGAGGGGAGCGGGGGCGTCCGGCGGCCCCAGTGAGCGAAAGTAACAGCCACGCGAATCGACCCCGTCGACATCGCCCGTTCCCGTCTTGAAGAACGCCAGGTACGTCTTGTTCTCGTGCACGTACAGCTGCAGCTCGCCCGGCAGCATGGCGTTGATCGGCCGATAGCTCGTGCTGAAGATGATTCGGTTGGAGTTTTTGTAGTCGTTGAAGCCTGTCTGCTGGACCCAAACATCGAGTGTGACCTGCGGCAAGGTGACGTCTTCGACCTTAGCCAGCTGGATGAAGTTCGGGTCACCGCCTTCAACCGACGTCCAGGTCGAACGCAGCTGCCAAGCCTGTGCCTCGCGCCCAGGACCATAGGCCACTTGGCCCGAAATCTCCGCCTGAAGTGGCGAGCAAACGACCACGTTGTCAAGATTGCCGTTGGCTCGCCACTCGGCCACAAGCCCGTTCTCACCCGACCAGGCGCACGGTTCGGAAAGTCCGCCAGCGCCCGAAGTGCCCGCCGACATCCCGGCGAAGGCGTCAGCGCCGCCGCTAGCGCCGACGCCAGCAGCCAAACCAAAGTCGTGAGCGCCGATCGACGTCTGACCCCCGTTGCATGCTGAGCCCAAGCTCACCATGACACCGACTACGGGGAAACGCCGCATGTGCTCTGGCAGTGTTGTAGCACTCTTTGCTGTACGCTGATTCGCTTCACGGGTCGGCAGCTCAGGCCGAGTTCAACTCGCGCGAAGACGCTTTGCGCCATGAAAGGCCAGAAGCGCGAGCGTGCCCGCCAGCATGCCGACCAGCAAGTCAACCAACGTGGGCAGTACGGTCGCCAGGATCGCCCCGACCCCGGACCTTGCGCGCGTTGCCGCTGCCTGGTGGTCCATGAACTGTTCAAGGCCGGGGATAGCGTGCGTGAGGATGCCGCCCCCAACCAAGAACATGGCGACGGTGCCGGCGACCGAAAGGGCCTTCATGAGCCACGGCGCGGTCAGCAGGATGCCGCTTGCGAGTGCCGTCTGCAGACCGGCTAGCGAGGCGCCGGCGCGACGCCCGCGCTCTGCCAGGTGCTGGCCCAGGTCGTCGAGCTTCACGATGCCAGCGACCAGGCCGTAGACGCCGACCGTCATCAACAGTGAGAGACCCACCAACACAAGCACCTGGGTGCTGAGCGGCGCGGCCGCCACCGTCCCCAGCGCGATCACGACAATCTCAGCCGACAGAATGAAATCCGTGCGTATCGCGCCCTTGATCTTGGTCTGTTCCAAGGCGACGAGATCCACGGCGTCGTTTGCCACGGCGACAATCAGCTTGGCGTGCTCCTTCTGGTGCGCCGCCTTGTCGTGCAGGAACTTGTGAGCAAGCTTTTCGCAGCCCTCGAAGCACAAGAAGGTGCCGCCCAGCACGAGCAGCGGGGTGATCGCCCAGGGGATCATGGCGCTGATGGCGAGCGCCGCGGGCACCAAGATGGCCTTGTTGACGAGCGAGCCCTTTGCCACCGCCCACACGACGGGCAGCTCGCGCTCAGCCCTCACCCCCGCTACCTGCTCCGCGTTGAGCGCCAGATCGTCGCCCAGCACGCCCGCCGTCTTCTTGGTGGCAACTTTCGTCAACACCGCCACGTCGTCCAGAATCGTGGCGATGTCGTCAAGCAAGGCGAACAAGCTGGGGGTCGGCACCGTCACGGCTCTTGACGCCGCGCCAGCGTGCCGTCAACCCCCGAGCCACTTTCAGGACCCCCGACGACAGCGTAGCGGTGCGGCGCCCTTTTCTACGCCTCGGCTACGTCCCGTGAGCGCTAGGCTTGCGGCATGCGGCTCCTGCCCCGGCAAGTCTTGTCAGTTCTGCTCATCGTGGGTCTGGCTACCTGAGTGCCAATGCAGCGAGCGCAGCGAGTCCTGTCCACGCTTCGGGGCAGCTCTTGGCCCGTACTGGTGCAGACCGACGAGCGGAAGCTCGTCGTCAAGCTGCGCGGCACCGCTGAAGGGCTGCTGCCCCTGGTGGCGGAGATGGTCGTGGGCGCGCTGGCGGAGGCGCTCGAGCTGGCCACGCCCGAGCGCCAGCTGGTCGAGATCGGCCCGGAGCTTGCGAGCGACGACCCGCACGAAGAGCTGGCCGACCTGCTACGGCGCAGTGTTGGCTTGAATCTCGGTCTGAGCTGGCTCGACGGCTTTCGCAACGTCACCGCGGCCGACGCCGGACGCATTGAACCGGAGCTGGCGGCCGCCATCGTCTGGTTCGACGCGCTGGTGCAGAACCCGGACCGTACGGCGCGCAATCCGAACCTCATGATCAAGGCCGGTCAGATCCAACTCATCGATCACGGCGCTGCCCTCGATTTTCACCACGACTGGCAGAGCGTTACCGAGCAATCACCGCGCGACGCCGGCAGGTTCGTGGCCGACCACTTGCTGCAGGTTTCCGAGCAGCAGCTGATGGCCACCGACGCCGAGCTGGCCCCGCGAATCACCCTTGCTGTGCTCGAAAGCTCCGTAGCCGAAGTGCCCGACGATTTCCTGGCGGCGCTCGCACCCGACCCCCAGCGCCTGCGCGCTGCCTACGTGGCCTACCTGTGGAAACGCGTGAGAGCGCCGCGACCGTTCATCGGCCCGAAAGCCTTTGCTCAATCACGTATGTATCGTTAGTATGTATTGATGCATACCGTTCGTATGACACTGAACGTGAACGAGTCGCTGCTGGTGGAGGTTCAGCAAGCCCATCCCGGGGTCACGAAGACAGCGCTCGTCGAAGAGGGGCTCCGCGCGCTACTGGCACGCGAGGCGGGCGCGCGCCTGGCCGCGCTCGGCGGCAAGGCGCCGGGGGCACGCCGGGCAAAACGTTCGGCGTGGAAGAAATGATCCTCGTCGACACCAATGCTTGGGTGAACCACCTCCGGAAGAGCGATGCTCGACTGGTGTTGTTTCTATCCCAACAGCGCGTTCGTACCTGCGACGTGGTAGTGGGCGAGCTCCTGCTCGGGGCCGGACTGCCCAAAACGTTCGCCAGCGATCTTGCGGCCCTTCCGCACGTTCCCAGCCCCTCTGCCAGCGAGACGAGGGCGTTCATCAATCGCCATCGAAACACCCTTGGCGGCGCTGGCGTCGGTTGGGCCGACGTGCAAATCATTACCGCAGCAGCAGCAGCAGGCGCCCGGATCCACACCTCGGATCGCGACGTGCGTCGGATCTGCAAGGCGCTTGGAGTGGTCCTCGCGTGACCGGCGCGCGACCACGCTAGCCGGTCCGACTACGGCGGCACCGTCACTGATTGCGAACCTATCTGCAGCGGGTCGTCTGCGCCGCTCTTGTGATCCCAGCGACGGAACAGGCTGACTAGGTGCTCGCCCTCGGGCGCCTCAATATCCATATCGATGGTGTAGAGGCAGTCGCACTTGGCGACTGTCTGAGGGTTCATATCGATCGGCTGCACGAGGATCTCCGAATCCCCGCCGCTCGTGAGCACGAAACCCGCGACGGCTTGACTGCAACGAAAGTGCGCCGGCGCGTAGACGACGTGAAGTGAGCCGCTGGCGCCCGTGACGCTGAGCGCTTCTTCGGCACCGTCGTACGGGGAGCCCTCGCAGGATGACTGCTGCAGCCCAGGGATGCGCACGGCCTAGTTGGCGCCGCCCGCGCCGCCCGCGCCACCAGCACCACCGCTACCCGCCAGAAATGCGACGCTGATCTTGTCGAAGTTGGGGCCGCTTCCGCCGTTCGTTGCGAGCGCCAACCCGTTGTAGCCAGCCTCGAGCTCCACCTGCACGGTGATGTCGCTGACCCAACCGCTGTTCCAGCTATTGGTCCGGTTGAACGCCTGAGCACCGATCTTCACGCCGTTCACCGACAGGTCCATGTCGCGCGTGTCGTCCTGCGTGTAGGCGAACGTGACGCCGTACGTCCCGGCGACTGGCGCATTGAGCACCCAGTGGATTCCGCCTTCCTTGCCCAGCATGTCCACGTAGTTCACGGCAGCTTGCGCAGCATGAGCTGCGCCGCCGCTGAGCGGAACCTCTTCGGCTTCACAGGCCTTCGAGGCGTCCGTGGCGAGCGCGCAGGCGGAAGGCACGAGGGTCAGCTTGTCGATGTTCGGCCCGCTGACGTTGGGCGTCGCGAGCACGATCCGATTCGTCCCTTCGCGCAGCGTCACGACCTGGCTCACGTCGGTGATCCACGCCTCTTTCCAGCTACCGGTGTCCCCGAAGCCGATCGACGCGCTCACCTGGACGCAATTGACGTTCAGCGAGAGGTTTCGGGCTTCGTCGGCCGTGTAAGTGATGTTCAGCGTGTAGGTTCCGTTGGCGGGAGCATCAACGAGCCAGAGCAGGTCGCCAGAGCCACCCAGGAAATCAACGTAGTCGACCCCCATGAACTCGCCCGGCTGCGCCTTGCCCGACAGCGTGGCCGTCTCGGCCTCGATCTCGAGCGGCCCGTTCGCGAGGGCCGCAATATCCGCCCCGCCCGTGGCCGGGACCATGCACACGGGCGCTTGTCCGCCCGCAGCCGGCGTTCCGGCCTGGCCAGCGGTGGTGCCGCCGCTACCCGCAGCGCCGCCCATACCGCCCGCGCCGCCGGGGAGACTCCCGCCGTTGCTCACGGTTCCGGCCGTACCGACTCCGCCCCCGCTGTTCGGCTTCCCGCCGGCCGGAGCCGAACCGCCCATCCCTGCAGCCACACCGGCCGTGCCCACGTCCGAGCCGCCCTGCGCCTGGATAGGTGGGGTCGAACTCTCACTACAGGCAGAAGCCAACACGGCCATGCTCGCCGGCACCCACAGGGCGCGCGCGATCAGGCGCTGGCGAGAAGAAGAAGTAGAGAGGTGAGCGGTGGAGCGAAAGGTCATCGGTAAACACTTCCTCGGGGGTAGGAGGGGGTCTCGCGCCGAAGCGCTCAAACCCGGCCGCCTATCAGTTCCCTCACCCCAGCCACTGGTGATAAAAACTTGAAGCCACGACGCTCTTTTCTGGCCGTGTTCCAGCTGTAGCGGAGCGCCATTCGTGGACCAGCTCGCAGCCGCCCCGGATCTGGCGTTCCAAATTCGGGGCGTGTACGGTCGGGCAAACCGGATGCAGATCAAGACCGTCACCATTGAGCGTTTGCGCGACGCGCTCTTGCAGAGCGGCCGGCGACCGAGCGTCGTGATGTCGTCGGCCTACGAGACGCTGACGCGAGCGGGGCTGCTCAGCCCGGAGGAGGCGCTCGCGATCAATCGCGTCGACCCGCTGGCAGAGACGATGTTCTTGATGATGTCGGCCGACGGGCGGATCGAGGACGCCGAGCGCGATGCCGTGCGCGGGGCGATCCGTGGGCTGACCGACAACCTGCTCCGCACCGGCACCATCACGGTCATGCTCGAGAACTACGCCGAGCGCTTGGCCGAGCAGGGGCGCGACGCGCGCTTGCAGGAGATCGCCTCGAGCATCGCTGACGAGCCGAGCGAAGCCGAGGGGGCGTTCGCGCTCTCCGCCGCAGTAGCGTTGGCCGATGACGACGTCAGTGACGAGGAGAATGAGTTCATCAACCAGCTGGCTGAGTGGTTCGGCATCAGCGCGTCGCGGGCCGCGGAGATCCTGGATCAGTTGGTAGAGGAGCGCGCGGAAGCTTAGGCGTGACGGGCAGGCAGCCGAGCTCGTCGGGGTCCTGCACGGTCGAGCCGCCGACGCTGGTCGAGAGCATCGCTAGATGGGCGCGGAATCGCGCTGTCGCCGGCGCACTGCTCGGCAGCGTGGTGGGCCTATGCCCTTCGATGGCGTAGGGGCACGCCGAGACCTGCGCAGGCTTACCCTTTTCGAGCGTCAGCCGAGCGAAGAAGCTCTGCTTCGTCCAGGGGCGATTGTCGTGCCCGGCGAACACGAAATTGCCCAGGCTGTAGAGCACCGGACGGTCGCCTGCCCAGCCAACGCCCTGCGGCACGTGCGTATGATGTCCGATGAAGGCATCGACGCCGAGCGCCATGATGGCCTTGACGAAGCGCCGCGTCTTATCAACCGGTGCATCGATATACTCCTCGCCTCCGTGATAGCTGACGAACACGAAGTCGTGCGTGCGTTTGGCCTGTTCTATGCCCGCCCTCAGCCGCTCAACATCCGCCCAAGCAACGTAGGCCTTCCCCTCGTGCTCATGAAACGCGCCTTGGTTCCAGATGTGCGTGACGGCAAACAGGGCCAGTCGGAAGCCACCTATCTGAAGCACGGCGGGCCTGTAGGCCTGTTCCGCGTCGCGACCCGTACCGGCGAATGAGACGCCGGAACGCTCCAGGTTCGCGATGGTTTCAAGCAGCGCCGGCTTGCCATAGTCCCAGGCGTGATTGTTGGCGGTTGAGACGACCGTGATCCCCGCCTTCCGAAGCAACGCAGCACCCTGGGGCGGCCCAGTGAAGACCAGCCGGTTGCCGGGCGATTGCGTGACGCCGTTTTGGTCGCTGAGCTGCGACTCCAAGTTGAC
This sequence comes from Myxococcales bacterium, assembly GCA_031408355.1. Lineage (GTDB taxonomy): Bacteria > Myxococcota_A > Polyangia > Polyangiales > Polyangiaceae > PMG-095. Next base: position 3,344 of record JANNWK010000029.1, on the reverse strand, counting down.
GAAGCGAGCGTCGGCGCCTTGCCAGGCGGGCCCCAACCCGGTGAACGGATCGTAGCTCGGATCTTTGATCAGCTCCTGACCGCACTCGCGACCGAAATTCACGTCCCCGCCCACGGCAAACACGATCCGAGCGGGCAGCGCAGGCGACGGGGGGGCTTCCATGCTTGCGCTCGTTCGCGCGGCGGCGGCCCTGGGCGGCGGGGCGGGTGAGCCCATGCTCGCGTTGGTCCGGGGCAGGCGAGGCGGCTCCCGATCGCTGCGTTCGCCGCACGCAAGCAGTAGCCAGCAGGCCAGAACCGGAGCGAAACACACACTTCTCACTAGCGTCATCTTGGCCTGAGGGCAGGCTCCCCCGCAACACAGCCAAGCGAATTGCCCGAATCTATTTGCTTGGCAGGCGCGCTCGATTTAGGGAGGTCGCGTGAGAATCGCAGTCGTAGGTTCAGGATACGTCGGGTTGGTGGCTGGCGCTTGTTTCGCGGACTCCGGCACGCACGTCGTGTGCGTCGACGTGGACGAGCGCAAGCTCGAGAAGCTGCGCAAAGGTGAGGTGCCCTTCTTCGAGCCGGGGCTAGCCGAGCTCGTCAAACGGAACTGGCCTCACCGCCTGGACTTCAGCTCCAACCTCGCCGAATCCATCCGAGGCTGTGAAGTCGTGTTTGTGGCCGTCGGCACCCCGCCGAACGAGGATGGCTCAGCCGACCTCTCGCATGTGCTGAAGGTCGCCGAACAGGTCGCGCAGCTCGCCGAGCAAGATCTGGCTCTGGTACTGAAGAGCACGGTTCCGGTCGGCACGAACGCGCGAGTGCGCAAGCACATTGAGCCGTTCGCCAAGCACCAGATCAGCGTCGTGAGCAACCCAGAATTTCTGAAGGAAGGCGACGCCGTTCAAGATTTTCTCAAGCCGGACCGGATCGTCGTGGGCGCGGACAACGAGAAGGCCTTCGAAGCGCTGACGCGCCTCTACGCGCCGTTCAACCGCCAGCGCAATCGCTTGCAGCGCATGACCCCGAAGAGCGCCGAGATCGTGAAGTACGCCTCCAACGCGCTGCTCGCCATCAAGATCTCGTTCATGAACGAGATCGCCCAGCTGTGCGACGCCGCCGGGGGCGACGTCGAACAAGTGCGCGTCGCCGTGGGCTCCGATGAGCGCATTGGTATGCAGTTCCTTTACCCGGGGCTAGGCTTCGGCGGCAGCTGTTTTCCCAAGGATCTGCGGGCGCTCGTGAGCACGGGCGCGGAGCATGGCGTGCGCATGGAGGTTTCCGAAGCGGCGGTGCGTGCCAACGAAGGCCCTCCGAAGATGCTGCTCGCGCACATGCACAAGGACCTTGGCGGCTTCGCTGGCAAGGTCATCGCGATCTGGGGTCTGGCTTTCAAGCCGCGCACCGACGACGTGCGCGAAGCCCCCGCTCTCAAGCTGATTCACGAGCTGGTTAAACAGGGCGCCACGATCCGCGCGGCCGACCCGGAAGCCCTCGAAACCGCTCGCGAGCGGCTGGTAGCGAGCGGCGACATCAGCAGCGTCGAGCTGTTCAAGAACGAGTACGATGCGGTGAAGGGCGCCGACGCCCTCGTGATCGCCACAGAATGGAACGAGTACCGCTCGCCCGACCTTCAGAGGGTCAAAGAACTGATGCGCGGTCGCTTCCTGTTCGACGGCCGGAACGTAGTCGTGCCGGGCGCGGTGGTCGACGCTGGCCTGCGCTACCGCGGCATGGGGCGTCCGGCTCTCGGCTGAGAGGCCAGCCGTGAGCAATCCCCAGCCAACGCCGGCAACGCCGGCGACGCCAGCCGCTGAAGCGTTGGCGGGCGGCGCGCGCCTCAAGGCGATGGCGCGGCCGGTTCTGGCGTCGCTCGCGCTCGTGTTTGTGGGCTTGGCAGCCTGGGATCTCAAGCGGCGCTGGCGCTCGGGCGAGGTAGAAATTGACTATGTCTGGGTGGGGCTCTCGCTCCTGCCCCTGGTCGTCGGCGTGCTCGTGCTCGCACTGGGCTGGACCTGGCTGCTCTCGCAGATGAGTGGCAGCAAAGTCCCGAAGTTGCGCGGCATCGCCCTGCACGTGGAATCGCAGGCCGCCCGCTACACGCCGGGCAAGGTCGGCGTGCCGCTTGTGCGCATGCTGGGCGCCGAACAGCTCGGAACCACGGCGCGCATCGTCGTGTCTTCGGTCTTCGTCGAGCTGCTTTGCTGGGTAGCGGTCGGCGGGACGATGGCGTTCGCGCTGCTGTTCGTGTCGGGAGATTTGGCGCGCAGCGCCAGTGACTCGCTCGGCGCCTTTAGCCTGGCTATACTTGTCGGTTTCGCCCTTGCGCTGTTGTGCTTGCTCGTCGTCGACCGCCGGCGGCTACCCGCGAAGCTTCGCAGCCTGCTCACGCTTGAAGGGACCGGCCCGCTCGTTCCGGCCAAGCTGCCGCTGATCCACGCGGCCTACTGGCTTACGTGGGCCGCGCATGGCTACCTGATAGGGCGCGCGATTCAGCTGCCGCCAGGACTCGCGCTGGCCGGCTCGGGCCTGTATGTGTTGGCGCCCGTCATGGGCTTTTTGGCGCTCGTAGCGCCCGGGGGTCTCGGGGTGCGCGAAGCGGTCCTGTCGGTTGCGCTGGCCCCCAGCATCGGCCCGGCCGCGGCGCTCTACGCGGCGCTGCTTTCGCGAGCCACCTCGGTCGCGGTGGACCTCGGAACGTGGCTGGCGCTCCGACCCTTCCGCGCCAAACCGATCCGCAAATCTAGCTAGGGTGTGCCAGCGTTGCGTGGCACATCGTCGCTAACTACTGATTACTATTACGGACCGTGGCCCGGAAGGCCGGCACGGTGCTTGCTCCTCCAGGGGCATGCTCCTCCCCTCTTCAGCCAGCACTCTCCTCCCACGCGGCGTCCTGGCCATGCTGTTCGCGGTGGCCTGTGGCGGTAGCGCCTTCAGCCAATCCGAAGGCGAGGGCGGCGGCGGCCCGACCGGGAAGAGCGGCGAGACCAGCAAAGGGGGTTCGCGGTCAGGCGGCGCTGGCAGCACCGGGCAAGGCGGGTCCGCGGGCACGGCCAGCGCCGGCAGCGGAGGCGTAAGCACGGCGGGGAGCCCCGGCGCGGGCTCGGGCACAGGCGGCGGCGGCGGGCGGCCTGAGCAATGCGCCTTGCCGCCGGAGTCAGGCAACTGTGACGCCTACTTCCAGCGCTGGCACCACGACCCCCAGACAGGCATCTGCAGGCCCTTCATCTACGGCGGGTGCGGCGGGAATGCCAACAACTACGAATCGCTCGCGGAGTGCCAGAAGGCTTGCCCGGGCGGCGCGCCCAACTACGACGCCTGCCAGCAAACGTCCGACTGCTCCATCTCCGGGCAGGGCTG
>JANNWK010000028.1:0-13613 GCA_031408355.1 Myxococcales bacterium | reverse complement strand
CGAAGGCGTATTAGATGGTTACTGCGGTTCGGTCCAAACCGCTCCTGCAACGGCTACCCAGGGAGTCGCGACGAATTGGAGCCCTTCTGCATGCTGCGTTCGAAGCCAGGGCCAACGGCAGCGCGGTCTGCGACGGCGACTCCGGCGGACCGGCCACGTTCGATCGCGACGGTCGGACCTTGGTTGCTGGAGTTCTCAGCATGTCTGAGGCTTATGAAGCGAATCCAAGGTGCTCGCGACCAGGCGGGCTCCAGGTGTGGACGCGTCGGCGCATTTCTGCCGTTCTTGGTGAAAACGTCGCTTCGGGGCGCGATTTGTCGCTTAACGTCACTCGCCCCGCGGAGGGCGAGGGTTCAGGAATCGACGCTAGGCGCCCGGTGCGACCCGGGCGGGGAAGGGCATCGGACGATCCGGAGGGGAGCGCCGCGGAGCCGTTGGCTGACTGTTCGGGCGTTGTTGAAACGGCCATCACGGCGGCGCTGAAGTTGGCGGCTAAGGCGCAGCGGTGGGACATCGTCGTTGGGCTCGCGATGGTGATCCTCGGCCGCCAGCGACCAGCGAGGAAACGCCGTCTCATTTGCGAAATGGCGGCCGGCGTTGATCGCGCGCGGGGCTCGCCAGCGACGCCGATTGGCACAAACGTCTGTATGCGGTAGGTTGGAGGCATGTCTCCGGAGGTCGTCGCAAAGCTGCTGGCTGGCGAGCACATGAGCCAAGATGAAGGCATCCGCGAGGTGTATTGGGCCCCGGCCGCGAACGAAGTTCGGCTAATCGAAGTCAGCGGCTCGGTGGGCGATGCCGGGGAGCTGCTTCCATTTCGGTTCTCGCCGGATCCTCCGGACGTGCCGTTCCACTCAGTCGTCATCCTGCTGAGTCCGCGCGACTGGGAGCGCGTCGTTGCTGGCGATCTCAAGCTGCCTGACACCTTCGGGACCTTCACGGCGCTTGAGCGGATCGCGAAAGCTGGCTGAACGGGGCGTTGGTGGCGGCACCATCCGATTGGGCGCTAGCGTACCTCGAACAGGCACGCGCCGACATGCGGGGAGCGGACCTCGTGCAGGCCGAGGAACCCTCGGTTCTCGCCATGCTTCTGCAGATGGTGCTTGAGAAACTTGGAAAGGCCGCATTGCTGCGCAGCGGACAGACAACCGTCGCCGCAGCTACCAGCTCACACGCTGCCGCCACGCGCATGGTGCAGCTGCTGTCTAACGATCGGCGCGCCTGCCGGCGATTGGACTGGCAGCCAATGGTACTGCGCGCGCACATAGCGCCGATCGTGGCGAGGCTGGAGCGATCGCAACCGCAGTTGGCTGCTGGGGGCCCCTGTCTGGAATATCCGTGGGAGGATCCGACTGGTGCCATCCTGTGGCCGGCACGCGACCTCGCGATCGCCAAGGAATTTGGCCCGAAGCGGAACACGGGACCGCTTCTTCGACGCTTCGTCGCCGACCTGTGCGCTCGATTCGACGCAGTGTTCCCATCTTGATGCGGGGATGCGCGTGCTAGACCCGAGTGCGGTAGGCTTGGCGGCGATGAGCGTGGTCTTGGGTGCCCTTGCACCGGCCAGGCACGTGGCTCGTTTGGTCAGGGTCGTGGGATTTCGCTGGTTTCAGGAGCTTCCTGTTCCGGTCGCTTGGTGGCGCCTGTGACGGTGATCGCGTCGTGAGCATTGACGATGAAAGGATCGCAACCTGGGAGCAGTTGCGCGAGGAATCGTCTTAGGAGCGATGGGCGTCGCGCTGATCGTCCCGTGTCTTCCGCTGCTCATCGTCCTTGGATTGCTCCGAGAGCTGCGGCTGGTGCTCGAGCGCGAGGGCTTTCGCGCCGGCTGGTTCCGCGCCGACCCCGCCTGAGACCATGAACAAAAAGAAAAACCCCCGAACTCTTGCGAATTCGGGGGACTTTTCAGCGGGGCGGACGGGACTCGAACCCGCGGCCTCCGGCGTGACAGGCCGGCGTTATAACCAACTTAACTACCACCCCGTGAGTGGCGGCGGGGTTCATACCACAGCGAAGCCGGTCCTCAACGAAAAAGTGCCGATGGTTTCGCGGACCTGCGAGCGGCGCTGCGCGGGGGCAAAGGAGCCCCGATCGGCGCGCGTTTCCGGAGCCTACGAGACAGGGCCCGCGGCCGCAGCCGGCTGTGCTGGATGATAAGGGGCCCTGCTGACCTGGCGAAGGCCGCGCGCTCGGCCCACAAGTCAGTCATCCCCGATGAGCGAGCCTGCCGCCGTTGGCCTGACCAAGGCGCTGGTCGCTACGCCCGAGCTGCCGCGCGCGCGGGCCGGGGGCCGCGACGTTTTTGTGGGGGTGCTGTGCGTCGTTGGCTCGGCGGTCGGGTTTTCGGCCAAGGCCGTGATCGCCAAGTTGGGCTATCGGCACGGAGCGGATCCGGCGACGCTTTTGGCGCTTCGCATGGCGTTCTCGTTGCCGTTCTTTGTGGGCACGGCGCTTTGGACGGCGCGTGGGCGCCCGGCGCTTCCCCGGCGGGAGCTTGGCGCGATCGTCGTGCTCGGAGTGCTCGGCTACTACCTGGCCAGTGTCCTGGACTTTTACGGACTGCTCTACGTGTCGGCGGGGCTCGAGCGTCTCATCTTGTTCGTGTACCCGACCCTGGTCGTGCTGATTTCAGCGCTAGCTTTGGGCACTCGCATCACGCGCAGGGTGCTGTTGGCGCTGGGGCTAACCTACGCAGGCGTGGCATTGGCCGTGAAAACGGAGGCGAACTTGGCGCAGGGGCCGAACGTTGCCCTCGGCGTGGCGCTGATCTTTGGCTGCGCTGTCACGTATGCCGTGTACCTGGTGGGTAGCGGGCAGATGATCCCGCGAGTGGGCTCGCTGCGCTTTACGGCGCTGGCGATGATTGTGTCCTCGCTGGCGATGTTCGCGCACCTGTTGGGCGTGGGCGGCACGCTCGTGGGTCACGCGCCAGTCGTCTACGTGGACGGTTTGCTTCTGGCGCTGATTTGCACCGTGCTCCCGGTGTTCTTGCTGGGGGAGGGCATTCGTCGCGTGGGCGCCGGCCCAGCAGCCATCATGGGCGCGGTCGGCCCTGTCTCCACGTTGGTGCTAGCGTACGTTTTCCTCGACGAACCGGTGCACCTGGTTCAGGTGCTCGGGATGGCCTTGGTGGTCGTTGGAGCGACCGTGGTGGCGCGTGGCGCGCGCGCGTAGGCGCTCCCCCCAAGGTCTCGGCTACGCCATCCCGGGGAGCGAGCCCGTACACCAGTCAGCCTTGCCGAAGCTGGTGTCCTCGATGCCCATCGCCTGCACTAGCGACAAGAGCATGTTGTTGTGGCGCACCTCGGACTTGTAGTCGAACTTCAGGAAGCGCCCCATCTTGAAGTGCTGGGCGCCGCCCGCGATGACGTAGCGGTTGTCGTTGCGCGAATGGCTGTTGCCCTTTGACAATTCGTTGCACCACAGCACCACCGTGTTGTCGAGCATCGTGCCGTCACCCTCGGGGATGTCGTTCAAGCTCTTGAGCAGGTAGGCAAACTGCTCGGCGTACCAAACGTTGATCTTGGTGAGCTTTTCGACCGTGTCCGTCACGGTGTCGCCGTCGTGGGAGTAGTCGTGGTGTCCGCGGTCAATGCTCGGATCGAGCCAATCGAAGCGTGTCCCGCCCACCGAGCGGTTCCACATCAGGCTGCCAACGCGGGTCAAATCGCAGGCCAGCGCCATGACCAAGAGGTCCATCTGCAGCTTGCCGACGGTCGGGAAGTTCTCGTTCTTGTTCACGTCCAGCTCGCCGCCCAAGGCAGGCGCCGCGCAGGCTTCTAGGGCCGCCTTCGACTTTAGGCCGAGGCGCCCTTCGACCTCGCTCACGGCTTGCAGGTGCCGCTCCAAGCGTTGGCGGTCCTCGGCGCCGAGCTTGGCTTGCAGCTGCCGGAAGTTCTCCGCCACGCCGCGCAGGACGACTTGCTGCCTCTCGACGGCTTTGGACGCCGCGCTCGGCTCGGCTGAGAAATCCTTGAACAGGCGCTCGAAGGCCTTGTAGGGGCTGGCTTCCGGCGCGACCGGCCTGTCCGGACCCAAGAGTGACATGCGGTTCCAATTGTTCTCGGTGCCGCCCGGCTGCACGGCGAGCTCGAGCGACCGGAACTTGGTTTCGGTGCCCAGTACCTCGGCGATGCGCTGGTCCACCGAAATCCCGTTGGCCCAACCCGCCGTGCCGCCGTCGCCGCCCTTGAACGCGCCGGGGTTCAGGGTTTGCCCGGTGAGCATGCCCTGCATGCCGTTCTGGTGGCCGTCGCCGCCCTCACCGGTTTGGTCCACGCCGTCGAGCAGCAGCAGCTTGCTCCGAAACGGCTCAAGCGGCTTCAAGATGCGCGAGAAGACGAAGTCAGCCTCCCCGCCCGTTGGCACCCAGGCCTCCGGGATCGTGCCGTTCGGCGTAAACCAGACGACGAAGCGCTTGGGCGCGCCTGCGGCGGTATAGCCGGGGATGCTTTGAGCAAGGGCCAGGTTTGGCTTGCCCATGAGCTCGAGGAAGGGCAGCGCGAGCGCGGTTCCAGCAGCGCCGCGTAGCAGCGTTCTGCGACTGAGGCGTTTCATTGCACCACCGCCTTTCGATACAGGAAGGCATCGGTTGAAGTGAGCGCAATCACCAGGCGTTTGATGTCGTGCTGGGAGCTGGCGAAGGCGAGCTTACTGTGCTCGAGGGAGCAGGCATCCTCTGGGGTTTCGCTGCGACCGTAGGTGAAGCGCGCCCACTGCGTCATCATGCAGCCCGCGACCTGCTCGCTGCTGGCCAGTTTCGTGGCTAACTCAACGGCGCCGTCGAAAGCGCCGTCTACGTCGCTGTTGATCAGGTTGCCGGTGGCGTCCACAGGTAGGCCGTTCTCCGTATCGCGCCAGCGCCCCACAGCATCGAAGTGCTCAAAGCCCAGACCGACAGGATCTATCTGCGCGTGACAGCTGGCGCAGGCCGCGTCGGCCGAGTGCTGAGAGAAGCGCTGGCGGGTCGTGAGCTTCGGATCCAGCTCCGGCGGGGTGATCACCAGGTTCGCGGGCGGCGGCGGCAGGAATTGGCAGAGCAAGCTCTCACGCACGAACAGCCCCCGGTGGACGGGGGAGGTTTGCAGGGGCTCGGCGTGGAGCGCGAGCAGGCTCGGCTGCGTGAGCAGACCGGCGCGGCGCGCAGGATCCGTGGCCACCTTGGAGAAGCCGGTCCCGCTTGGGGCGGTGAGGCCGTAGAAGCTCGCCAAGGTCGAATCCACGAACGTGTACGGTGCCGTAAACAGCGTCGCGAGGCGACCGCCGTCCTCCCACAGCACGTGGTCGATGAACTCTTCCGTTTCCTGCTGGATGAGCGCGGGAATGGCCTCGGTGTAGCCGGGGTACTCCGACGGGCTGCGCTCCAGGAGCGGGACGCGCTCCAGGTCGAGCCACTGGCGGTGAAAGCTCTTGAAGGTCGCGCGGGCTTCGGGAGCAGCCAGCAAGCGCTCGGCCTGGGCGCGAACCTGCTCGGCTGTCTGCAGGCGATCCGCGGCGGCTTCGTCGAGCAGGAGCTGATCGGGTAGCGAGCCGCGCAGGAGGTAGGAAAGGCGCGTCGCCATCTCGTACGACGAGAGTCGCAGGATCCCGGGTGCGGCCTCAGCGCCACCGAGCTCGGGTCGGTACAAGAAGTCGGGCGACTGCAGCACCACCTCCATCACCATTTCGACGCCGTCCCGCGCCGAAGCGTTCTGCACGCCCCAGTCGTACGTGGCGCGCAGGCGGGCAGCCTCGGCGGGGGCAAGCGGACGCCGGTACGCTCGCGAGCCGAAGCGTTGGATGAAGCCGTCGATGCAAGCGCTTTCGGTCTCACTGCAGCCGAGCAAGGTACTCAGGCTGGCCGTGGCTCGCTCCGCGATGCCTTCGGCCGCCGCCTTGTAAGCCTCTGCGAGCAGGGTCGTGACCGTCTGTGCGTCGGCGATGTTGTTGAAACCCAGCGCCCGCGCTTCCGGCGGGAAGTCGCGCCCTGGCGCCGTCGTGTCGCCGGCAAGCTCCGCCACGGTGCTGTCGTATTCTTGTCGTGTGAGTCGCCTGAGCGGCGCCGGGCCAGGGCTTAAGCGATCCCCGAGGTCCTCACACGCGCTCTTCGTATCGAACCCGCCCGGGATGGCGCCGCTGCCACCGCTGCTCGGGCGACTGCCTCCGCCGTCCGCGCCGGTTCCTTCGGCGCCATCGAGCGTGCCCTGACAGCCGGCCAACATCGCGACGACGAGCCACGAAGGGAACGGGAGACTGCGAACCGGCATCGGTGGACCTCCTGAGAGCAACAGAGGAATGAGTGCAAGGGTGGTGGGTTTCCGCGCGACCAGCACGCCGATTCGGCCAATTATTCGCGGAAGAACTCAACTGAAGCCCGCGACCTGCACGCATACTGAAATGTCATGGCAATCCAGGAATTTTCACGCACCTCCGCATACATACTTCACGAGCTTGGGCCAGCCGTGTTACGTGGGAGGTATCTCAAGGCCCAGGCGGGTAACTCAGTGGTAGAGTTCTGGCTTTACACGCCGGCAGTCGCAGGTTCGACCCCTGTCCCGCCTACTAGCAAACACATTGAATGAGGCTCAGCGTGTGCTGTTCTCGGAAGTCCGCGGCTTGTGAAGGCTGAGGCGCTCGCCTCGGCAGAGGCGCGGCTGGCCGGGTTGCTGACGGCGCTTGCCGCGGGCGTGCTGGAGGCGGATCGCGACGGGCGGTTTACTTACGCCAATCCCGCGGCGTTGCGGATTCTTGGCGTGGCGGAGGCCGCGGTCGTCGGTCGCACGGCGGCCGAGCTTGGCATCCGGGGCCAGGAAGACTCGGGTGCCCCCAGCGCCTCGGAGCTGCCGCGTGGCGTGGGCCAGGGCAGCGGATTCGGGCGCGGGGTGAGCCGCTGCGTCAGGCCGGGCCTGCCCGACGTGTGGATCGACGTCCAGGAGGCTGCGCTGCGCTCGCCGGCGGGTGAGATCAGCGGCAGCGTCGTGTCGTTCATTGACGTGAGTGAACGCGTCCGGCGCGAGGTGGCGGAGCGCCGGGGCGCAGGACGCATGAGCGAGGTGCTGCGTTCGATCGCGGCGGGGGTAGTGCTCGTCGACGCGGAGGGGCGTATCGAATACGCCAACGCCGCTGCGGCGGCCGCGGCCGGCCTGAAACCAGACGACGTTGTCGGCCAGCTTGTCGCTGACCCCGCGTGGCAACTCACCGACGAAACCGGCAAGATTTTGGCGTACGACGCGCTGCCAGTGCCCACGGCCCTGCGTGAGCGGCGCGAGGTGCGGGACGTTGAGTTGGGCGTGCCCTCGACCGTCGGAATCGTAGCTTGGTTGCGGGTGAACGTGTTCCCCTTGCTTGATCCGGACGGCTCACTGCGAGGAGCGGTGGTGACGACAGAAAACGTGACCGAGCAGCACGCGCTGGCGGAGCACCTGCTGCAGGCCCAGAAAATGGAGGGAATAGGTCAGCTTGCCGGCGGCATCGCGCACGATTTCAACAACCTGCTCACGATCATTCTGGGCAACGCCGAACTTGCGTTGAGCGGATTGGGGCCAGAGGCGTCGGCTGCCGAAGATATCGCGGAAATCCGCGACGCCGCCAATCGAGGCGCGACCCTCACGCGCCAACTCTTGACGTTTGCTCGCAAGCAGCGCGTCGAGCCCCGTGTGGTCCAACTGGACGTGTTGACCGAGGCCGTGGAGAAGCTGCTGCTGCGAGCGCTGGGCGAGGACGTGGTGCTCCGTCGTTCGGCGGACCCGGAGCTCTGGGCGGTGAAGATCGACCCGGGTCAGATGGAGCAGGTGCTGGTGAACATGGCCGTCAACGCGCGCGATGCAATGCCGCGCGGCGGCTCGCTCTCGATCGAACTCCGCAACCACCTGCTCGGCGCCGCCCAGGCCGAGCGCCACCCGGGCATCTCCGCGGGCGACTTCGTCGAACTATCGATCCGCGATGCAGGTTGCGGCATGGCGCCTGAGTTGATTGAACGGATCTTCGAGCCGTTCTTCACAACCAAACCTTTGGGCGACGGCAGCGGCCTCGGGCTTTCGATCTGTCATGGCATCATCAGGCAGGCCAGAGGGTTCATCAGCGTCGAGTCCGAGCCTGGTCGCGGAACGACCTTTCGCATCTGCCTGCCGCGCACCTTGGAGGCGCCAGCCGCCGGCGAGCCGCCGATCGAGTCCGCGTTGTCCCGGGGCAAGGGTACTATTCTGCTCGTTGAGGACGAAGCCGCGGTCCGGTCCTACGTCGCGAGAGTGCTCAGCCAGTACGGCTACGAAGTGCTCAGTGCCGGGACGGGGAAGCAGGCCATGCTTCTGCTGGAACGCTTGACCCAGCCACTCGACCTCGTCGTGACCGACGTCGTCATGCCGGAGATGGGGGGCGTCGAACTCGCAAGAGCCTTACTCGCGCAGCGCCCCGGTCTGCCGGTGCTCTTCATCACCGGCCATTTCGACGAGCGCCACCGCGAGGGCCAGTCGCTCCCCGTCGAGGCCGAAGTCCTGCTGAAACCGTTCACCCCCATGCAGCTCGTGCGTCGGGTGCAGCGCATCCTTTCGGAAGCGCCTCGCGTGGGCGGAGGCGCCGGGCGCGGCTAACGCCAGTTCTTACCGCTGCCGAACTGGAGCTTCTTCCGATCGAAGCTGTCGCTGTTCTTGTGCATGAGCAGCTGATAGGTGAACGCCGAGCCCTGGGCGCCGATCAACGCCGACCAGTGCAGGAAGAAGTACCAAAGCCGGTACCAGCGTTCGCCATAGGCCTTCACGACGTGCTCGCGGTTGGAGACCCAGTGGTCGCGCCAGGCGCGTAGCGTGATCACGTAGTGCGGGCTCATGTTCTCGACGTCGCTGACCTCGAAGCCGCCGTCCTCCGCGGCGCGGATCATGCCCGAGAGGGTCAGGCTCGCGTCGGCGCCCGGGAAGACGTAGCGGTTCATGAACAGGCCCCAGATGAGATCTTCGGGGCGCATGGTCAATGCCGACAGCGGATTCTGCGGGTTGTAGAGGTTCCTGATGCCGGTCCATTGCAGGACGAACAGACCATCGTCGGCCAGCAGCTCGTGCACCTTCTGGTAGTAGCCGACCAGGTTCTTGATGCCGACGTGCTCGACCATCTCCAAGCTGACGATCTTGTCGAATTTGCCCTGGATGTTGCGGTAGTCGCAGACCTCGACTTTAGCGCGGTCGCTGACGCCGTACTTGGCGATCCGATCCGTACCGAAATTCACTTGCTCCTGGGCCAACGTGACGCCGTAGCTCTTGGAGCCGAACTCCTTGGCGGAACGAGCGACGAAGGTGCCCCAGCCGCAACCGATGTCGAGCAGGCTCTCGCCGGATTTGAGCTGAAGCTTGGCGCAGGCGCGGTCGATCTTCCGGTACTGGGCCTGCTCGAGCGGCATGTCCGGCGTTTCGAAGGCGGCGGCGGTGTAGACCATCGCCTCGCCCAGGCACCATTCGAAGAAATCGTTGCCGCGGTTGTAGTGCTCGCTGACGATGCGACTGTCCTGCGCCTTGGAGTGGATCGTCACTTCGGGCAAGAAGTTCGTGAACGCCCAGCGGATGTGCGAGTTCGTGAGTCGAAACGACATCGTTTCGTGGCGGGTCGCGAAGAATTCCTCCCACTTGTCCTGGGGGATATCGAGCTTGCCGTCGAAGTAGGCCTCGTAGACGTCCGACATCGGGACCTTCCGGCCCGACCATTTGCGGCCCAGGGCGGCGTCTTCGAAGGTCACAAAATCGCTGATGGTTTTTCTGCTCATGGGCGGCCGGGCCGGTTCGTAGAGGAATTTGCGCCTTGAAACAAGCCTGGCGAGGCCGCGGCCGGTGGTGTCCCTGTTTGGGCCTAGCTGCTTCAGCCCTTGGGCTGATGGGCCGAAGCATGGCCGGCGACTCCGGAAACCTGTCCCTCGCACGGAAACCGGCTATGGTTCGCGGCATGGAAGTTCGCGGAGGCTCCTCCTCGGCAGCCCTTTTCGAGATGTGCGGCCGTTTCAAGAAGGCTTGGATCAAGGGCGGCTTCAGTTGGGACAGCCGATTTTCGTGTGTTGCGTCATCCTTTAGCGGCGAGCTGGACGCGGACGCGCGCGCGGTCGTGGCCCAGTATTTTCCCAACGAGTGGACCATGAAGACCGTGGTCAACGCTCCCCCGCAGATCCGAGAAATAGCCGAGAATACTGGCGGTGTTCGTACCGATCAGCGGCTTTTTACGGGTGACACGAGCGGACGGCTCGTGGCCTACGGTTTGTGGTGGCCGTGGGGCGACGAGACGACCATTTCGTTTCGCGTCGGCATCGGCGGCTACGTGCTCGAACCCGACCTGCTCAGGCTCCGCGAAGCGTTCGGCGCGCTCGACTAGTGAGGCGGTTGGGCCGCGCGGTGCTAGAGCAGCGGCTGTGAACCTGGTTCAGCTCCGAATCCCTGGCAAGGCCGCGCCGCCCACGCCGAAGCGCGGGTTTCTGCCGACCAACCGCGCTGAGATGCAGGCTCGCGGCTACAGCGAACTCGACATCCTGATCGTGACCGGCGACGCCTACGTCGATCATCCCGCGTTCGGCCCGGTCTTGATCGCGCGCTTCCTCGAGGCTCGGGGCTTCAAGGTAGGCGTGGTCGCCCAGCCCGATTGGCGGACGCCCGACGATCTCGCCCGCATGGGGCGACCTCGCCTGTTCGTTGGCGTGAGCGCCGGCAACCTCGACTCGATGCTGAACAAGCTGACGGCGCAAAAAAAGGTGCGCTCGGAAGATCAGTATTCACCGGGCGGGCGCACCGAGATGCGCCCCAACCGCGCCACCCTCGTGTACTCGAATCTGTGTCGGCAGGCCTTCCCCGGGCTGCCCATCGTGCTCGGCGGGATCGAGGCCTCGCTACGGCGGATCGCGCACTACGACTACTGGTCGGACTCGATTCGGCGCTCGATCCTGCTGGACGCCAAGGCAGATCTGCTCGTGTTTGGCATGGGAGAGCGGGCCGCTTGGGAAATTGCCAGCCGGCTGGATGCGGGCGAACGCGTGCAGGAGCTGCGGGACGTGCGGGGCACGGCCTACGTCATCGACGACCCCGCGGTATGGGGCCGGATTGCCGCTTCGCCGAGCCGATTCGTTCCGGATGGGTTGCCGGTCGTGTTGCCTTCTTACGAGGCCGTGCTGGCGGACAAGCGCGAATTTTCGGCGATGTCGCAGCGCTTTCAGCTTGAAACCAACGCCGCCAACGCAAGACCGCTGCTCCAGGTGCACGGCAAGCAGGCCGTCTATTTCAATCGACCGGCGCTGCCACTGGCAGAAACGGAGATGGACGCGCTCTACGATTTGCCCTTCGAGCGTAAGCCGCATCCGAGCTACGGCGGCGAGCGGGTGCCTGCGTTCGACACCGTCAAGGAGTCGATCGTCACGATGCGCGGTTGCTTCGGTGGTTGCACTTTCTGCAGCATCACCGAACATGAGGGCAGGGTGATTCAAAGCCGTTCCTCGGAGAGCGTGCTGCGCGAGGTGCGCGCGCTCACACGGATGGCCGGGTTTTCTGGGATTATCAGCGATGTGGGTGGGCCTACCGCCAACATGTACAAGATGACCTGCAAGGACGAGCGCACCGAGAGCGCCTGTCGACGCCTGTCCTGTGTGCACCCTGGTATTTGCAAGAACCTGGTCACGGATCATGCACCGGTGATCGATCTGCTGAAGCAGGTGAGGCAGGTGCCCGGCGTCAACCGAGTCTTCGTGGCCTCCGGAGTGCGCTACGACCTTGCCGAACGCAGTCCGGAGTTCGTGAGCGAACTGGCGGCTCACCACACCGGCGGGCAGCTGTCAGTGGCACCGGAACACACCAATCCCGAGGTGCTGCAAAAGATGAAGAAGCCCGGGATCGAGAGCTACGAGCGCTTCGCCGACTCTTTCTGCCGAGCCAGCGAGAAGGCTGGAAAGGAGCAGTACCTGGTGCCCTATTTCATCACCGGGCACCCGGGTTCCAGCTTGGCTGACACCATCGAACTGGCGCTGTATCTCAAACGCAAGGGCATGCGCCCGCGACAGGTGCAGGATTTCATCCCGACTCCCATGTCGATGGCGACGTCGATGTACCACACGGGCCTCGACCCATTCACTGGCGAGCCGGTCCATAGCGCTCGCGAGCTGCGCGAGAAACGCCAGATGAAGTCGCTGCTCTTTTACTGGGATCCGAAGCAGCAGCCGCTCGCGCGCGAGGCGCTGCGTCGGGCGGGGCGCGGCGATCTGATTGGCCGCGCTCCCCACTGCCTGGTGCCCCCCGAAGGCGGTTCGTCGTTTCCAGCCAGAACCCCAGGCGCCGCGCGCCCGGCGCTTCAGCGTGACAGTGCGATGCGGCGGCGCCGGGCCAGCAAGGGAAACAACCGTCCCTCGTAGAAACGCCGCAAACTCTTGCGACTGATGGCCGGCAACACGCGGTCTCCGATGAGCTTCTGGCGGTCCGCGGCCAGGCAGAACAACGCGGCGAGTTCAACGGCCGAGAAGCCGCGCGCCAGCAGCGAACCGAGCCAGCCGAAGGGCTTCAGTGGATCGCCTCGCTTCAAGACGAGCTCGCGAATTTCGCCGTAGGTCAGACGATCGCGCGGCATGCGTGCGTGGGGTGCCTTGAACAGCTCCTCAAACGCGGCTTCGTCGAGCTCGCCGTTCTCGTCGAAGACGCCCGTCTCGAACGGGTGCTTGCCGCGCTTGATCTCGGGCACCGAAATGCTGAGGCTGTTCTTCTGGCGCGTGAGCCGACCGAGGAACAGGTTGATGAGCAGCGCGAGCGGCAACGCCAGCGGAAGCGGCAGCCCCAGCGAGGTCATCCCATGCAGTGTCTGCCGTGGGGTGACGCCCTCGTCGCTGTCCGGATCGAAGAACTGGGCGTGACGCTCCAGCGCGGGGCGCGGCTTCTTCCTGGTTTCGTCGGCTGCCACGCTGCCCGACTTTAGGCGGTTTCTCCCGGTGCGGGTGGCGCTTCTTCGGGGGCCTGCTGCCAGCTAGGCGAGGCCGCGGTTCAGCGCTTTGGACTCGTGGCCAGTTGGCCGGAGGTTGAAAGTCGGGCGTGTGCCGGGCTAGGCTGAACCGCAATTTTGGCCACAAAACTTGCTACCCGCGAGTTCAAAGGCAACGACCGGTTCCAGATCGAGGGCACGCTCGGCGAGGGCGGCATGGGAGTCGTGTACCGCGCGCGCGACGTGCGTCGCTCGAGAGTGGTCGCGCTGAAGACGATGACGCGCCTCGACCCCGCGACGCTCATGCGGTTCAAGCGCGAGTTCCGCTCGCTCGTGGACATTGCTCATCCTTGCGTGGTGCAGCTCTACGAACTCTTCGCCGAAGGCGATCAGTGGTTTTTCACGATGGAGCTGCTGAACGGGGTCGACTTCATCAGCTGGGTGCGCCGGACTCCTCGGTCGTCTCGCCAGCTTGCCACGCTGACCGCAGCTGGCGCTCAGTCGGCGCGACCCTGGGTGTCGAGCGCACCGACCATCGATGCCGCGCTTTCGCAGGGTGACCTCGCGACCAGCCCGCTTTTGGCCGTCGCCAACACGGGCGCGCCGACGGGTGATCTCGAAAGGCTCCGGGCTGCGTTGTCGGCGCTGGCTGAGGGGATGCGGGCGATCCATCGCGCGGGCCAGTTGCACCGCGATATCAAGCCTTCCAACGTGAT
>JANNWK010000027.1:0-2545 GCA_031408355.1 Myxococcales bacterium | reverse complement strand
GTTCGTCGGCTTCCTCGGGGCGGCAATTTGGGAGTTCCTACGTGGGCCAGCGCGGCGCGCCACACGCCGCGCTGGCCCCGAGCGGCGCTTCGACTGGAACTCACGCCGCCTGACCATCGTCAGCAGCTTGTTGCTCGTGCTGGTGCTCGGCGTGTGGCTAGCCCGCTTCGCAGGCTACCTTGGTGGGCCGGTGCCGGTGACGACGTTCAGCCGCTGGCTTGGCGCCTTCAGACGTTGAAACGGAAGTGCATGACGTCGCCGTCGCGGACGACATAGTCACGCCCTTCAATCGCCAGCTTGCCAGCCTCGCGGCACTTGGCCTCGCTGCCGAGCCGGATCAAGTCCTCCCACCAGATGACCTCGGCTTTGATGAAGCCGCGTTCGAAGTCCGTATGAATGGCGCCAGCGGCTTGTGGCGCAGTAGCGCCCTTCTTGACCGTCCAGGCCCGCACCTCTTGCTTGCCAGCGGTCAGGAACGTGATGAGACCCAGCAACTCGTAGCCCGTGCGGATCACGGCGTTCAGGCCGGGTTCGTCCAGGCCCGCGCTGGTGAGAAACTCTTGACGGTCCGCCGGCTCAAGCTCGGCGATTTGGGCCTCAATCGCCGCGCAGATTGGGACAACCGGCGCACCCTCCGACTTTGCAAACTCGACGAGCTTCGCGTAGTGCTTGTCGCCAAGAACGTTGCCGAGCGCGCTCTCCGCGACGTTGCCGACGTAGAACATGCGTTTGCTCGTAAGAAGCTGCATCTCATGGACGATGCCCTGCTCTTTTTCGTTCGCGCCCACGTCAAAGGTGCGCACGGGCTTGCCCGCGTCCAGGTGAGCCAGCAGCCTCTCGCACAGCGGCAACGCGAGCTTCTCGATCGGGTCGCTGCCCTTGCTTTGTTTGCGCGCCCGGTCGAGCCGCTTGCTTACTGTGTCTAGATCCTTCAGACACAGCTCGGTGTTGATGGTCGCGATGTCGGCGACGGGGTCAACCTTGTTCTCAACGTGAATGACGTTGTCGTCGTCGAAGCAGCGAACGACGTGCGCTACCGCGTCCACCTCGCGGATGTGGCTCAAGAACTGATTACCGAGCCCTTCTCCATTGGAAGCTCCGCGCACGAGGCCGGCGATGTCGACGTAGCGATTCGCCGTAAGAACCTCCTTGTGCGGCTCGATGACCTTGCACAGCGCCGTGACACGATCGTCCGGTACCGACACGATGCCCACATTCGGTTCGATGGTGCAGAACGGGAAATTCGCCGCCTCGGCCTTAGCGCTCGAGAGCGAGTTGAAGAGCGTGCTCTTGCCAACGTTAGGCAGACCGACGATGCCGCAGGAGAAACCCATAGTGGCCGGCCTTTTACCACCAGCCCCAACTTGAGCAATCTCCGAAGCGCCTGCCGTCGAAACTCTGAGACTAGGGCGCGCGCGACCCGACCCCGTGCTCGACGAAACGTCTTAAAATCAAGCTGCCCCAGGGGGCATAGCTGATGCCCGCTGCCACGGCGTCGGGGTCCCGGCCCTCCTCAACCAGGACGCCGCGGCGCGACTCGACGTATTCGGCCATGACCTGAGCATCGAACTCGGGGTGAAACTGCACGCCCCAGGCGCGAGGACCGAACCTCACCGCGGCGTGAGGCTCAAGCTCGGTGGAGGCCAAGACTCGCGCCGACGCGGGCAGGACGGTCACCGAGTCCACGTGCGTCGCATGAGCAAGCGCTGGCTGGCCATGGGCCGGGCCAAGCACGGGATCATCTTCAAGCAGTCTAACGCGCACGGTGCCCATCTCACGGCCGTTCGGGTTCCGCTCAACCAGCCCCCCCAGCGCCTGCCCGAGCAGCTGGTGACCGAAACAGATCCCGAGAACGGGCAGAGCCGCTGACACGGCCTGCACCAAGTAGGCTTCCGTTCGGAGCATCCAAGGCGCTCGTTCGGTAACGCTCGAAGCGGAGCCAGTCACGATGAGCCCCGAGAATCCCTCAAGCGCGGGCAGGGCGGGCGCCGTTCGGACGTCCACCTCCTGCAGCCCGTGCTGCCAGGCATCGGCCAAGCCGGCGCGCACCAACGACGCGAACCCGCCCGTACGCGCCACCGTCACAGCAACCGGATCGCCCGCCACAAGGATGCACAGAGGGGCACGCTTCATGCCCGGCAATCATAGCTCCGGCTCGCCGAGCTGATGCTACCTTCCTGCCCGTGCGCATCGAAAGCGTGACGACACGCGCCTGGAACGTGGAGCTGCTGGAGCCGTTCGGCATCGCGACAGGCTCGCAGCTCGTGGCCCAGAACGCGCTGGTCGAGGTGCTGCTGGCGGATGGGACGGTCGGCTTGGGCGAGGCTGCGCCCTTCCCCGCCGTGAATGGCGAAACGCAGGCGCAGGTGCTGGACGCGTTGCACATCGCGGGTCGGGAACTCGCGGGTCGCAGTCTGGAACGAACCGAGTCGCTCTGGGGCCTGAGCCAAGAAATGCGGGGGACGACGCCAAGCGCGCTCGCCGCGCTCGAGATGGCCCTGCTGGACGCCGATTGCCGACAGCGGGGCATCTCGATGTTTCGGCA
>JANNWK010000026.1:0-4142 GCA_031408355.1 Myxococcales bacterium | reverse complement strand
ACCACCACCTCCTCCTCCTCCAGCAGCAAGCAGGGCGGGGGCGGGGGCGGAACCGGCCTCGGCCTGGCGATCTGTCGGAATATCGTGACGGCCCTGGGCGGGACGATTAGCGTAACCAGTCAGCCTGAGGCCGGGACGCGATTTGTCGTTACCCTGCCTGCGGTTGGCGCCCTCAAGGCGCCAGTCGAAGGGAATCGGGCGACGAGCAGGGAATTTTGAAAGATCGTGCGCGCATTCTGATCATCGACGACGAGCCGCTGCTCGGGCAGACGCTGCGCTTCGCCTTTCAAGACAGGCATGATGTCGAAGTAGCGTTTGGCGGTCGCGAGGGGCTCGAACGCCTCTCCAAGGATTCGGCGTTCGATTTAGTGCTGTGCGACCTCATGATGCCAGACATCAGTGGCGAGCACGTGTTCGTCGCGGTGCGAGAGCGAACGCCGGAGCTGTTGCCACGCTTCGTGTTCATGACCGGTGGCGCGTTCACCGAACGTGCCCAGGAGTTCCTGGCGCAGTTTCACGGTCGGCAGCTGGAGAAGCCGTTCAATATCGAGGAAGTCGAGACACTGCTGTCCGAGCTGTCGGGCGCCGTCTAGCGTTCCTGCCGGAAGGGTGACGGCTCAGCGCTTGAGCGTGATCTTGTGGCCTGGTACGGGGGCCTCCCCGAGCAGGACGGAGGCATCGAACTTGGCGTGCTCGAGCACGCGTGACGAAGCGGCCAGATCGTAGGCCAGGCCCCACTCGATGCCGTTTGCGACCGCGACGAAGAACGTACTCGATTCCTTGCAGGCCTTGCCCAAGCGTTCGATCGTGTCACCCGTCATGGACAGATCGGGCCCGGCCATGCCGCGGCCGCGCTTGCCGGCCGCGCCCCCCGAGAGTTTCCAAACAGCCGTACCGTAGTCGCTCGTGACCATGCCAACCACGCTGCAGGGCGCTGCCTGGACCTTGGTTTCTGGGATAAACCGCAGCTCTGCGCTGTAGTCCTTGCGTGTTTCCGTGCGGATCATCAGCTTGGCAGGACCGTGCTTGGCGAGCTCGTCCAGGTAGGCCGCCACCCAAGCCACCTTCGCCTTGCGGTCGACGATGAGCACGATCTCCTTGCCCTCGATCCATGCCTTTGCGTCGCTGACGAGGGCAGCGAGCTTAGCTCGACCCTCTGGGTTCTGCAGCAGCGCGCGCTCGAAGCCGACCTTCGTACTCACCGAGTCGATCTCGAGGTCAGGCTTGGTCGGTTGCTTGGGAGGAGCGCTCGTGACCGCTGCGGCCGGTTCTGCGCTATCCGAATTTACCGGCGCGGGGCGGCGCGGAGCGGGCTCGTCCTCGCAGGCAACGAGCCCAAGGGCCAGGAGGCCTACTGCAAGGTGTCGCATAGGGGTTCGCTTCGCGAGAGCCGGATATTCGAGGCGCATTCACCAACCATTGTGGCAGGGTCGATCGCACAGTATTGCGACTGGCACTCGGCGTCGCTTGCGCACGGGTCGTTGGAGTCCGCCCGAGCGCTGCACGTCCCGGGCTCGCCCGCCACCTCTACGAGGCAGAGCTCGCTGGGCTCGCACTGAAAGTCGCCTTCGCAAGCTGCTCCCGACTTCTTGTACGCGACACAGTTCTCACCATTGCAATAGTTGTTGTCGCCGCAGATCTGGGAAGGTCCGTCGCACGCCTCGCCCGGACCCATCTCCTCGGGCTCCTGGCAGGTGCCTTCGGCGGCGCCCAGCTTGAGCACGCACGCGAAGCCGGCCGCGCTGTGGCACTGGCTGCTCTCCGTACAGGCTTCACCGGCACTCGCGGACCCCTCGGACAGCTGGTCGCAGGGCTTGGCCAGCTTGAGGACTACCTGAAGCTCATCGGCGTTGAGATCGGCGTCCTTGTAGGCGGCTTTGACGGCCGCGAGGCACTGTTTGGCCAGCTTCGAGTCGTAGGTTTGCGGCAGAATTTGCAGGCAGAAGCCGCTCTGGGAGTCGACGCAGTCGTCGATGGAACTCGCATCGCACGCGTCCACGACCGTCTGCGGACAGGCCGCTTCGGCCCAGCCCTGGCAAAAGCCCAAGCGGGTTGCGAGGGGGTTCGGGGCCGGCTCGTCCTCGGCCGAGCACGCCAGCGGTGAAAGAACGCAAAGGAAGGCAAGGCGGGTAAGTAGCGTCGTCATCGAGGGGACGATACACCGGCGCGCGCGGTCGGGTCACCTTCGCGGCCACGCCGGAGCGCCCAGGAATGGCGCCGGAAGGTGTAGGCTGGGAGGCGTGCTGGGTGCCGTCCTTACCGCTCCTGTTCGCGCACGCCGTTCGATTCGGTCCTCAGTCCCGCTTGCCCGGATTCCGTCACCGCTGCAAGCCGTGCTGCTTTGGCTCTTGGCGATGGTGCTCGTCGTTGCCGGAGGCCTGGCGGTCGGGGGCCTGGCGGCGCTGGTCGCGCTCCGAACGGGCCTCACGCCGGAGCGCGCCTTCAACCTGCTTTCCGATCCCAGGACGTCGCCGCTCGTGACGAGCGCGACTTGGATCTCCATCTCAGTCCTCGTCAGCGAGGGCCTGCTGGCGCTGTCGATCTGGGGCTTCCTGCGCCGCCATCGGGTATTTCTGCGAGAGCTGTGCCCGCTCGGTTTGCCGTCGCCGCGCGACATCCTGGGCGCAATGCTGTGCGTCTTCGGGCTAGCGCCGCTTTCCGGACTGCTTGCGGAGTTGACGCGTCGCGGACTGCCGACAGAAGTGACGGCCGAGTCGATGGTGGTCGCGCTGGCTCAAGGCGTGTCTTGGCCCGAGCTCTTCGCGATACTGCTGGCGACCGCTGCGGTTCCGGCCGTGGTCGAGGAACTCTTGTTTCGGGGCGTGCTCACGCGAGCGTTCTCGGGAACGAGTAACCTGTTGGCGCTCGGCGTGCCGAGCGTCATGTTTGGGCTATTGCATTTGGAACCGACCCAGGCAGCCGCCAGCTTCGTGCTGGGCGTTGGCTTTGGTATCGCGCGCGTGTACACCGCGAGCGTGCTCACGAGCATGCTGTGTCACCTCGCCTACAACGCCTACGTGCTGATCGACGTTCACCTCGGCGGGCAGGTGGGCGATACCGATCTGCATCTGGGGCGTGTGGGGGCCGGTCTGACCGTGAGCGCGCTCGGTTTCGGGCTGATGGTGTTCCATCCGCGGGAGGCGAGCTAGTGCGGCGACGCTCACTGCTGGCTGGTCTGTGCAGCCTTGGTGGGGGGCTGTTGGGCGAGGAAGCGCGCGGCAGTGACCTGGCTGCTGAGCCGCCGCTCGTCAGCGACCTTGAACTCAGCGGCGACCGAGCCTTTGGGCGCGCCGTCTTGGTTGTGCCGCCCGCGCTACCCCCGCAGGCGCCGCTGCTCATCTTGCTGCACGGTCTTGGGGAAACCCATGATCAGCGAGTGGGGGCGCGGGCTTTCGTCGAGCGCTACGGCTTACTGTCAGCGCTCGCGCGGCTCGCGCGGCCACCGCTCCAGCGCACGTTGAAGACTCAGGATTTCTTTGGCGAGGGGCGGATCGCCGAGCTGAATACGGCGCTTGTTGCCCGACCGTTCCCCAAGCTGGCGCTGCTTTGTCCATATACTCCGAATCCCTACAAGGCTGGCGGCAGCGCCGTGGTCGCCCGCTTCGCCGACTTCCTCACCGGACCGCTGCTGCAGCAGGTTGAGGCGCGTCTCGGCGCTCGGTTTCCCGCTGAGAGGCGCGTGATCTCTGGTGTCTCGCTCGGTGGGCACTTGGCGCTTGAGGTCTTTCTGCGCAAACCCGAAGGCTTTTGTGGGGTCGGCTCGGCGCAGGGCGCTTTCGGGGCTGGCCAGGCGCGGCGCTACGCGGCCGAGCTTGAGGCCGTAAACAGGCAGGTTGGCCGCCGATCGGTCGAACTGCTCAGCTCTTCGTTCGACCCCTACCGGGCACCGAACGAGCTTTTGTACAAGCAGCTCCTGAAGCGTTCGGTACCGGTCAGGCTGCGTGTGTCGCCCGGTCCGCACGACCAGCGCTGGTTGCGCGAATCGGGCGTGATCGAAATGTTGGTCGGTGCGCGTCACGCCCTTGACCGCTCAGAAGCAGAGGCGAACCCATGATTCGCTCGCTGACCCGCAAGCTGCTCGGCTCGGCGGCGGCGGCGGTCGATCGCGCGGCGACCGCTGCTGTTTCTGCCCAGGCTGCGCG
>JANNWK010000025.1:0-3351 GCA_031408355.1 Myxococcales bacterium | reverse complement strand
GGAGCTGGCTTGGCGCCAGCTTGTGCCAAGGCTTGGCTCGAAACCAAAAGGCTCACTAGCAGCGAGCTCGAAACGACGTTCTTAGACCCTCGGATCCGCATGGCAATCTCCTAGAAGCGAGGCCCCTCGCTACCACACCCGGGTCCCGCGATCAGAGTTTTTCGCGCCGCCGGCCAAGCCGGCGTCACGCGAACTGACACAACTTGGCACAACCAAGGATCCTCCGATCACGCTGCTGCGCGAGCACGCTGCCGCGAAGGCAAGGGGCTACTGACCGAGGGGCGCCTCGCCACCCGCGCCGCCGACGGGCTGGCTCCCCGCTTCACCACCGGCCCCACCCGGATCCGCCGCGCCGCCCATGCCCCCTTCGCCGATCGGGCCTTCGCCACCGGCGCCGCCCAGCACAGGACCGGAACCGCCACCCCCGCCCTGGGCCGCGCCCCCGCTGGAACTGCCAGCCGCTCCGCCCGCGCTGCTGCCTCCCGAGCCGCCGACACTCACCAGGCCGCTTCCGCCGGTGGATGCGCCCGCACCGGGGAGGTTCGGACCGCCCCCTGCGCCTACCGCGACCCCAGTGCCACCGGTGGCCCTCCCACCTGCTGCGTTAAGGTCCGACGCATCGCAGTGGCTTGGCAGATCCGGCTGGGGATTCAGGCAGCGGTTGTTCGCGTCGCAGCCGGCCGAAGCCCACAGCCCAGCCAACGCCAGGGTCCCAAGCGACCGGCGCAGGAGCACGACGAGGAACGGGCTGCGGGAGGGCATGCGCTCAGCCTATATGAAAGATCCGTGCCGCGGTGAAGGGCCCGGTGCGGGGGGGCGGAATCGTCCAGTGGCTAGCCGCGATTGCTCAGGACCTGGAACTCCCGGGAGCTGGACAGCACGCTCGGGTCGTGACCGCTGCTGGCCAGCAGGTGGCGCCGGCTCAGCTGGCTGCCCGGCGTGCAGCACGCGAGCGTGAAGGCCGTGTCCCAGCGCAGCACCGCAAGCACCTCGTCGACCGCGACGTGCGCGTGCACGAACGTAACCAGCGTGGGCATGGCGGGCAACGCGTTGAGCTCAGCTGCCACATCCTGGATGCGGGCCTGATAGCAATCAAGTCGACGAATGCCAAAGCGCGTGCGCCAGGCGTCCACCAGCGGGAGGTTCAGCTGCGGATCGATGCTGACGCTGTGCGCCTGCGTCTTCAACGAAAACATGGCGCCGGTGCGGGCGTGCGCGCCATCCCCCACGTGCAGCACGCGGAAGGGGCCGGTGGCCCGCATGAAGGGGCGCAAATGCACGAGGGCCGAATAGCTCTCCGTCAACTCCTTCGCCGGGCGCGCGGCCTTGGCAAACAGCGGCCACAACGCCTCGAAGCAGCCTCGCCGCATCAAGCGATCGAGGTAGTCCGAATTCACAGGCTCCTCAGAGGCCCGTGGCGCCGAGCACAGCAGTCCCGGCGGGGTAAGCATCTTGTTGGCTTAGCAGAGTTTACGGAGGGACGAGCTGCTACCTCGTCGGCCCTCATCGCCTTGGCTCCCACAGGGCGGCTGCTAGGCGGACGCTCGCCCGCGCCTCGAGCCGGTGAGGGGACCGGCGCCCCGCAGTGCTCTTTGAAGCCCCAAATGCGCCCCTACGCGCCCAAGCTTCACACCAGCGCGCCTTCGACCATCAGACGATCGCCGCGTTTCAATGCCCGCAGCTCCTCGATAATTGGCCGCCAATACTGGCGATCGGCAGTGCGGAGAGGAGAGCTGCGCGACTCGAGCCATGCATCGAGCTCGTCTTCGAGCTTAGGCTGCAAGTCCTGGTACTGCGAAAGCCGCGTCAACGCCTCTGCCAAGGGCTCCCGCAGCGACCGCGCAAGGGTTGCGAAAGCCCGTGGTCGCTCAGCGACCACGGCCCGCAGCTCGGCCAGTCCGAAAACGTTGTTTAGCGCCCAATGCAGCTCGGCGTCGTCATCCGGGGTGTTCGGTGCCGCCAGATGCACGAGCGCGAGTCGGCCGATGATCGGGTAGTCCGCTGGGCGCTGCGTCTTCTTGATCTCGACGAGGTCCTTTACCCCGATGGTGGGAATCAACCCGTAGTCGGTCTGGAAGTGCTGCGCGCGAGTCAACGCATCCGCAAAATCAAGGACACGCGGCGGCTGTCCCATCACGTCCAAGTACAGGTCGAGCGCGTTCTCCGTTCCTGGAATGACGAAATGGAATCCGTGGCCACGCAGCAGCGTCTCGGTGTCAAGGGCTGGCGTCAGCTTGTAGTAGCGCGCTCGATCGCGCCGGAGCGCCTCCATAAAACGTTGAAGGTTCTCGCCGTCGGGCTCCAGCCAGATGTCCACGTCCTCAGAAAAGGTAGCGGCGCCATACAAGATTGTCGCCTGGCCGCTGATGAGGAGGTAGCGGACCCCGGCTTCGTCAAGGCGCTGGAAAAATCTTTCGATCATGCGCGGCCTTGGGATCGATCAACCTGCTACGTAGCAGCCAGCTGCGGCGCAGGCGTTCTGCGGGCGAAAGCTCACGCCACGCGCAGGTCTTGAATGGCTCAAGCGCCTCAGCGGGGTCGAGCTTCGATTCGGGCGGGCTCGAATCTGGCATGAGCACTAGCGTAGCGCCGCGCGATTGGCCGAGCCACAAAACAGCGCGCTTGCTGCGCAGCTGGGAAGGGTGACCGCCGCCAGACCGGCACGTCCGGCCGTGATTTGGTCACCTATTCCGAAAATGCGGGGGCAAATCCCTGATCGGGCGTGAACGTGAGGAAGCCCTGTTCCGGACGTTCTGAGTTCAAGAGCGGCCGCCAGGTGTGTAGGTGCCACGACCGTTGCGGCGGCTACGTCCCCGACTACCTCGTCGAAGACTTGAACGATATTGCCAAACAGGATCCGTCGCTGCGCGTCGAGTTGCTTCGCGTCAACGCGGCACCAACGGCTGCTATGCCGGCGCTGGAGCCCCGGGCCGACCGAAGCGCGGCTCCTTGCTGGCCCATCGCACTCCGAGTCCTAGCACGCCTAGCGCAGAACGAGCGGCCTCTTGCGACGCGCAGGGGCCGGAGCCACACGGGACCTCCACCTGTTTCAAAAAATCTTCACGCACCCCACCGAGGCCGGCGTCTCATCATCGCCGATCGTCGTTGTGTTTGCGTAGCCCAGTTGCGCACCGCCCCCGCTGCCGCAGCACACGGAAGCGCAATGACGCGAATCGAGGACGCGCTCCACAGGGCGCTAGCCACCAGGGTCTCAAGCGCCTCGTTACGGCACGTGACGACCTCGAAGGCAAGTCGGCGTAGCGGCTGCGCGGGAGACGAGCCGATCGCTGTCGCTGCACACGCTTGGAACGCGATAGGCATGTGCCGTCAGCGCATTCTCTCCAGCGAGGC
>JANNWK010000024.1:0-2920 GCA_031408355.1 Myxococcales bacterium | reverse complement strand
CGCAGCAACTGGTGAAGCAGCACGATGCCGCACGCCGCGCCCCCGATTGCTCCCTAGAGGGCAAGAACGCGGCTCTCTCATGTGCCAAGGCAGGGGTCACAGCGCTGGGCGGAGCCCTCATGTCCACCACGGGAATCGGCGTAGTCGTCGGCGTCGCCGCTACGTTCTCTGAAAGCCTCTCCTGCGGCAAGGACTTGCGCGCCTACTACGATTGCAAGACCCAATGAGCGCTGTGGATAGCTCAACTCCTTTGCGCGCGCGCCGAGCGCTGGTCGCTCTCGCGCTGGTGGCAGCAGCTGGCATCACGGCCGGGTGGTTTCTCGGTCCGAGTCAGGCTCTCACCTTCGACCACGTCTATGCACTGCTCGATCCAGCGTGCATGGCCGCGTTGTGCGTCGGCTTGCTTCTCCGCCCATCGAAACACTCGCGCTGGCTCGTGCCGCTCCTGCTCACGATAGCGATGCTCAGCGTCGCGGGCCGTCCCCACGTCCCCGTCGTCACTGCCACTGGCCTTGTCGCAGGCGTTCTCGCCATACTCGCCTGCCTGCGCGGTCACCACCGCTCTGCTATCGCCGGCACGCTGATTTGCTGCGCCTCAATCGCCGCTACGTTGCTCAGTGGCCCGGTCGGCCAAGACAGTTTGGGCCAGCCCCTACCGCCGCCACGCCCTCTGACCTATGCTGAGCCGAGATGGCGCTGCGACGCTTTGTTCCCCTGCTCGCCGGGTGCTTGGGCTGCGGCAGCGAGACGACCGACCTGATCCCGGCCTTGGGTGACTTGCCCACGCAAGAGCCGCCGGGTAACGGCACGGGCGGCGCGCGGCAGCCGTGCGTGGAGGCTTCCGTTTACCCCGGGGGCGGCTTCTACAAGCCAGACATTTCCGAGACCTCGGGCATGGCGCTCAACGGCTCAGCAGCCTCCGTCGCCGGCAGCCTGCAGCTCGTGCCAATACAAGAAACGCAGGTCGGTTCCGCTTACTTCGAGGCCCCCGTCGCGTTCGACCGTGACACCTCCGTGTTCGCGCACTTCACGTTTCGCATCGGCGGAGGCGACGGCCTGGAGGGCGCAGATGGTTTGGCCTTCGTGCTGCAGTCCGACCCGCGAGGCACCGAGGCGCTGGGCTGGGTTGGCTACGGGAAGGGCTATCAGGGCGTCGCGCCAAGCGTCGCTGTCGAGTTCGACACCTTCTTCAACGAGATGGTGGATTCGTCGCCCTACCATGTGGCGCTCACGGCCGACGGCAAGAGCGAAGTTCACATCGCTTCCGTCGATCCGCCGTTTCAGCCCAATGATGGCGTCGCCCGCAGCGTGTGGATCGACTACGACGGGAGCACGGACCAGCTGGAGGTTTTCGTGTCCGAGACCAGCGCGAAGCCCGCAAGCCCGCTGCTCTCCCACGTCGGTTTTGACTTTTCCCCGGCGCTCGAAGACTCCGTCTTCATCGGAGTGTCGGCTTCCTCGGGAGCCCTGGTGAACGCGCACGAACTATCGGGCGCCGCGTGGTTCGTCACGTCGCAGTTGCCCAAGTGCCGATAGCAGGCACCCCAACCGTCTATCACGAGTTACTCTACTGGGCGTAGCTGGCGCGGATCGAGACGTAGGCTTTGGGCATGGTCAAGGTGGCCGGCGACTTGTTGGCGTCGTCGAGCGCCTGCACGTCGCCTACCCATTTGACGAAGTGCTGGCCGCCCGGGGGCGGGTTGGCGGTAACCGTCACCATCTTGCCTGCGTCGTAGTTGCCGCCACCGCTACCGTCGATGACGCTCACGCGATAGTCCGGGTCGGTTCTGAACGACGACGCCATCAGGCCGGCCTTGTTGTACAGGTTGCAGCCCGGGTCGTCGTGCCAGCCGTAGCGAACTGCGACTGGGGCCGCCACCTCCGCCGACGTGACCGTCACGGTCTTGCCCCCGGGATCGATGACGGCGCTCGCGACTTTCCACTGCTTGTCTGCGCCGGCCAGCGCGAAGCCGGTCAGGGTGCCGCCCGCGTTTTCCACGACTGGGTTGGTGTTGGTGCCGTCTTTGGTGCCGAGCATCAGGCCGTCGCCGACCAGGTCGAACGTGACGACCACCTTGTTGCCCTGCACGGTGAAGGACTTGAAGGTGGGACCCTCGTAAACGTTGTCTTGGCCATACGCGACGTGCAGTGCCGAGGCTGCCAGGCGCAAGCCGACGTCTTGCTTGTCGGTGGGGTGAATGTCGGTGGGGTTACCGATGTCGAGAGTGACGGCCATGCCGCCCTTGTCGTCGTTCAGGCGAGTGCGTTCTTGCGCTTCGCGCAGCACTGCCCAGCTGCTGCCCGCGTCGAATGGCCCGACCGGTGCGCCTCCGTTCGCCCTAAAACCGGCCAGCTGAACCTGGAAAAACGGCAACATTCCCATCCGAAAGCCCGCACGCCAATCTTCGATCATGTTGGGCATCAGGCGGCTGTATTGCCAACCGTTGTCCCAGTTGCTCTCACCCTGGTACCAGGCGATGCCCTTCAAGCCGTAGGGCAAGAGCGGCGCGATCATGCCGTTGTAGAGTGTGGTGTTCTGCGGCTGGTCGGGATCCACCACCGCGTCAGGCGCCAGATTCTCGAGCGGATGCGCGAAGTCTTCGACGGTCGCGAGCTTCTTCC
This sequence comes from Myxococcales bacterium, assembly GCA_031408355.1. Lineage (GTDB taxonomy): Bacteria > Myxococcota_A > Polyangia > Polyangiales > Polyangiaceae > PMG-095. The sequence continues at coordinate 298 of JANNWK010000024.1, read as the reverse complement.
TACTGGTCCACCACTCCACCTTGGTGGCGCCCCAGTACGAGCCGATCATGCCCATCGGCACCTTCAGCTCGCTCTGCAGCTTCTTGACCATGAAGTAGCACACGGCCGAGAAATAGCGGACGCTCTCGGGCCCCACCACCGCCCACGGGCCGCTGCCCGCCTTGCCAAAGGTTTGCTTTGGCTGACCCAGGTTGACGCGCGCGACGTGGAACAGGCGAATGTCGGGGTTGTCGCTGGCAGCCAGCTCAGCGTCTTTGTTGATCACACCGTCGACCACGAACTCCATGTTCGACTGACC
>JANNWK010000023.1:0-3377 GCA_031408355.1 Myxococcales bacterium | reverse complement strand
TCCTGACGATTGGTGGCTCCATGAGGGTGGCGAGTGGCAGAGATTCTGGGACCCCCGGATGCGGCGCGAGCTCATCGACTTTGCGTCGTTCCCGCTTCTTCTGCGGCCGCCTTGATCTGCGCAGGCCGTAGGCGACGTTAGGAAGGCGAAGACGAACTCGATCGCTTTGCGCTGCTGCGGTGAAGCGCCCGGGCCGGGCCGAGCCGTCAAGCGAGAGACAGCGCGCAGACTCGAGCGATCGAGCCGGGCGCGATTGAGCGCGCTTGAACGGAAGCGCCGTGCGTCGAGCGGGAACGCCGGGGGCCGGCCGCCCTATCGGCGCCGGAAGCGCCGGTCAAAGGCCCCCCGGCAGCCCCGAATTGTCGCAGCCTGCGACGCTCGGACCCGCGAGATGGGTGCGGAGGAGAAGACGGCCAAGCTACAACTGGGAGACGGCCTTTCAACGGCTTGACGCGACGCGGCACGGGCGCTACGCCCTACGCGCGGCGGAAATCCCGCCATCTCGCTACTGGTTTCTTGGAGGAACATGGCTCGCACAATCAATTTCAACGCTGGTCCTGCTGCGCTCCCGCTCGGAGCTCTCGAACGCGCTCAAAAGGAGCTGCTCGACATTGGCGGCACCGGCATGAGCGTCATGGAGCACAGCCATCGGGGCAAGGCCTACGAGGCGGTGCACAACGAAGCTATCGCGCTCGTCAAGGAGCTGCTCGGCGTGCCGGACAGCTACGACATCCTGCTGCTGCAGGGCGGCGCGAGCCAGCAGTTCGCGGTTGTCCCGATGAACCTGCTGCCTCAGGGCAAGAGCGCGGACTACGTGCTGACCGGGTCGTGGTCGGAGAAAGCCTACAAGGAGGCCAAGACGGTAGGCACGGCGCGCGTTGCCTGCAGCACCGAAAAGGACAAGAAGTATGCGCGCATCCCGGCGCAGAACGAGCTGGATCTGGACGCGAACGCGGCCTACGTCCACATCACCAGCAACAACACGATCTTCGGCACGCAGTGGCACGAGTTCCCGAACGTCGGCAACGTCCCGCTGATCGCTGACATGTCGAGCGACATCGCCTGGCGGCCGATCGACGTCGAGAAGTTCGGGCTCATCTACGCTGGCGCGCAGAAGAACCTTGGCCCAAGCGGCATCGCGCTGGTGATTGTGAGGAAGGAACTCGTCCTTGCCGGCCGCAAGGATATCCCGGTGATCTTCCAGTATCGCACGCACGCCGAGAACAACTCGCTCTACAACACGCCGCCCACGTTCTCCGTTTACATGCTGCGCAACGTGCTTTCGGAGCTGAAGGCCGCGGGTGGCTTGACGGCGATTGAGAAGCTTAATCGCGAGAAGGCCAAGCTGCTCTATGACGCCATCGAATCACGCCCGGACGTCTTCAGCGCACCCGTTGACAAGGCGGCGCGCTCGACGATGAACGTCGTCTTCACGCTGTCGTCGGCCGAGCTGGAAACGGAGTTCCTGGCGGAAGCCAAGAAGCGCGGCATGGAGGGCTTGAAGGGTCACCGCTCGGTGGGTGGGATGCGCGCATCCATCTACAACGCTGTCACGCGCGAGTGGGTGGCCGCGTTGGCGGAGTTGATCAGCGGCTTCAAGAAGTAGCGCAGAGCCGCGAGGCTTCCGCTCTAGAGCGCAGCAGGGCTCGAGGTTGTGAAAGCAATCATCGAGCCCTTGCTGTTTTTGACGTGGGTGGACCCGAGCAGAAGGAGCGGGAAGGAGACCGCGACGCTGAGGCCGCCGGCGACCAGACCGGCGATGCCGGCGACCCGCAAGCTGCTGCTGCCCTTGACGTGCCCTTGGGCGAGCAGCGCCATCCCGGCCAGGGCGACCGGGATCCCGGCCGCCAATGTCGCGATGCCGGCAACGCGTGCGGAAGCCGAGCCACCGTCCACGCGGAGGCCCGCCGTGCCCTCGCCCGCATCGAAGCGGAAGGCGTTCGAGGCTGTCATGCCTGGCGCGACGACGCGGGCCTCACGTCCCGTGACGTTGAGTCGCAGATCGCAGGGGGCTGGGCAGGCGCGAACGAAGGCGCCCCCGTCGACGAAGTCGCGTAGCTCAAGCCAAGCTGCCGGGTAGTTGACCGCCAGGTGCACGACGGCCTGGCCTGCGGTTGAGACCGAGCGAGGTCGTGCTGAGACGACCGTCGCCACGGCGGCGGCTGGCGCAGGCGGCGTAGCAGCCGGCGCAGGCGCTGGTGCAACCGCAACAGGCGGCGGGGCCGGTGCAACCGCAACAGGCGGCGGGGCCGGTGCAGCCGCAACAGGCGCTGATTCCGGCGCGGCTGCGGGAGCTGGCGCGTCCGAGCCGTGAGCGGTCGCCGGAGCGCAGAGAAGGACGCCGAAAAGGCCGAGGAGCGCCTGTTGCCCAGTCATGGGCGTTAGCGGCGCACGGCTCGCGGACGGAATCAAGGCCGGCGACCCTCGGCGGCGCTTCCAACGCGGGGCCCCGCGGGGCTAGGCTCGTAGGGGCCCCAGGTGGGGCAGGACAAGGAGCCCGGATGCCGAACACTTTTGATCATATTGAGCTTACGACCGACAATCTTAAGCAGGCTGAGAAGTTCTACCGCAGCGTGTTTTCGTGGAAGCTCAAGCCCGTGCCGGGCATGCCCTACACGATGATCGACGTGGGCACAGGCCGTGGCGGAGGCATGCAGCAACGGCCGATGCCCGAGGCTCCCACGGGGTGGATGCCGTACGTCACTGTCGACGACGTGATGCAGACGGTCGCGAAGGCGAGCAAGGCCGGCGCTACCGTGGTGGTGCCCTACCATGACCTCGGCGAAATGGGAGCGCTCGGGATCTTCAAAGACCCCGGCGGATCACTCATCGGTGTCTGGCAGCCGAAGACGCAGCCCAAGGCCGCAGCCAAGAAGGCCGTAGCCAAGAAGGCCGTAGCCAAGAAGGCGCCAGCCAAGAAGGCGCCAGCCAAGAAGGCGCCAGCCAAAAAGCGCTGAACCCCCGAGCCTGCAGCGGCGGCTTCTCGTGCCAAATGGCCGAGCCTTTGACGGCGTAGCCCCGGAAAGGCTATGTTTGTAGCTCGGCTTTTTATTCATTTGACGGCACAAGACGTTGACCCGGTTCCGCCTCCGTTTTCTCCTCCAGGAGATCGACCTGCCGCAAGGCGACACGCTTGTTGGTCGGAGCGCGACCTGCCAAGTCACGCTGGACGACCCGCTCGTTTCTCGCGAGCACGCGCGGATTCGCATCAACGGTGCGGACGCGGTGGTCGAGGATCTCGGCTCACGCAACGGAGTTCAGCTTGGCGGACAGCCCATCTCCGGCGCGGCCCCGCTGAGCAATGGGGATCGTCTGCGCATCGGGACGCAGGAGTTCGTCTTTCTGGAGGTGCCCGCCACTGGGGAGCGACCCGGCCG
>JANNWK010000022.1:0-2479 GCA_031408355.1 Myxococcales bacterium | reverse complement strand
ATACCCCCAACGGCGCTCCCGCCTCCTGGGGAGACACAACCGGCACGGGCGCAAACTTCCAGCTGTCAGCCCTGCAAGCCCCCTTCGCCAGCGTCAAGTCCAAGCTGCTCATGCTCCGGCGACTCGCCAATTTCACTTGGCGCAGGGATCTTCTGCAGATCAACTGGGACCAAACTGAAACGCGCAACGTGGAACACTGCGCGGGTTGTGTTGTGCCGGTGGGTGCCTACCTCACGCTTTCCCACGCGCGCGCTGCCGGCGCCTACTCGAACTGCGTCGACGGCGATGACTGGCGCTCCGGCAAGGGCGAAAGCGAGCTGGCTTCCCCCAAGAATGCGCAAACGGTCGACCAAATCGTGGCCGACGCGCTGGGCACCACGACCCAATACCCGAGCCTGCAGCTGGGCCTATTCAACGGCGTGGGCGTGCTCGATCAGCATCACGCCAACCTTTCACGCGAGATGTCGTACGCCGCGACAGGCAACCCCCTCAACAAGCGGGTCGACCCTCAGGCCGTGTTCGATAGCATCGTGGGGTCGGAGGTTCGCCCCGATCCGGCTGCAGCCGAGCGCCGGCGCGCGCTCGGGATGAGTGCGCTGGATGCCGTGAAGGAGAGCCTCACCCAGCTGACTCCGCGGCTCGGAACCGCCGACAAGCTTCGGCTCGACCAGTTCTTGACGAGCACGCGCGAGCTTGAGAACCGCATCTCGACGTTTGGAGGCGGCAGCACTTGCGGGGCTACGGGGCAGCGCCCAGCGCCCGGCATCGTGCTACCCGGCGAGGTGGGCTACGCAGGCGGCACGCCAGAAATCAGCGCCGCGACCATGCTGGCCCGAGCTCACGCCATGAACGATTTACTGGTGATGGCCCTGCAATGTGACGTCACGCGAGTCATCACCTACCAGCTCGACAACAGCCGCAGCGACCTCGTGTATAGCTGGCTGAGCCTACCGAACGGTTCGCGCGTCAACGCGTTTCACGACGAGACTCACGTGCGCTGGGACCCCAAGCCGGCGAGCCCGCCCGGGTTCGAAGCGATATCGCTGTGGATGAACGGCGTGGTCGCCGATTTGGTTCAGAAGCTGGACGCCGTACCGGACGTGGACGGCAGCTTGCTCGACAACAGCGTCGTGATGTACGGCAGCGACCAGCACAACGCCGACCACGCAGCCTGGGATCTGCCCATCATGCTATTTGGCAGCGGTGGCGGCACCTTCAAGCAGAACCAACTCGTCGAGCTGCCAACCGACATTTCCCAGATGCGACAGCTTCGCGACTTCTACTTTACGCTGCTCAACCAATACTTCGAGCTCGGCGTCCCCTCCTTCGGCGAAGACCGCCGCGGGCTGCCCAACGCCCTGCTCACAGAAGTGCTGGCCTGAACTCGCGAGCCGCGGATCCGCTTCGACCAAGACATCGAGATCCTTTGTAGCGCGCGGGTGACCGTGGAACGCGGGTGGGGAAACCATCCCTCGCGCCAGCGGGACACCAAGGATGAATACAGGGTAGTGGTCGCGGGATCCAAGAGGGCGAGTCTGGCTCACGGGAGCCCTACGGAAGGTAGATAGGCCCGTCGAATCCCAGGTATTTGATGCGGGTCGTGCAACCATCCGGCGCTGGGCTGGAGACGGCTTCTTCACTTACGGATCGAAGCCCAAGACATCGAGCAGCGCGCCCCGAATCTCGGGCCAGCGGGCTGCCGGTAGCGTTGCAATGAGCGGGCCGAGGGAGGAACGGTCGACGATTCGAATCCACTCCGGCTTGACGACACACGGGGTGGGCACGCCGTCGGCTTCGGTCAACGCGACCTCCCAGGCGAGCGCGCGGACTTGCGTGGATAGCGGAATGACCGGGACTTGGCTCAATGAGGGCAGCACGTCCGGTTTGCCCAGCACCAACACGGGGCGGCGCTTGTCTGGGCTACCGAAGCGAAACCACCGAATATCTCCGCGGGCGATCACGGAAACTCGATCTCGCCGTCGTCTTCAATCGGTCCGTCGGGGCCATGAGTCACCCAGGCGTTCCAAGCAAGGCCCTGCTCCGCCGGGGCGAGGCGCACGTCCTCGTCTACCAACTCCAAGACGATGCGAACACGCTTGCCTTCGAAAGGCGCGCTCGGCACCGCGTCGAGGTCGATCGTGCTTCCGTGAACTCGGCCAGTCAGTGTGCCCACGGCGCTCAGCCTAGCACGGGGACGCGCCCCGGTCGGCAGCTCGGCGGAGTGGGGCAGCTCGTGCGCTCAAGCCACCCGCTTCACGAAACCCAGGGAAAAGCTCGTTGTCCACGCGGGGCATCGCCCCCGCGCAACCAAGCTCTGTGTACCAAACCGACGACGCCCTCGCAGCCCGGCACGAGCTCTCGCAGGGCGCGTTGCGTGAAATCGACCGACTCGCCACCGCGGCTCTGCGCGACGCAGCCCGCTCGTGGACCGCGACGTCGTCACCCGCGTCGCCGAAGCGCTGCTGCGCTTCGACTGACC
>JANNWK010000021.1:0-8605 GCA_031408355.1 Myxococcales bacterium | reverse complement strand
GACGCCGTAGTAGTCGGCCAGCGGCTTGTTCATGAAGGAGTAGTCGGCGAGCAGGAGCGCGCTCAGGTCGCCACCGCCACCGAACACCACGTCCGTGGTGAAGAGCTCAGTCTCCTGGCGCAGCAGTTGCTTGATGTCGGTCGTGAAGGCCGGGAATAGCGTGGCGTCCCGAACAACCCGACCCAGGGTGTCGAGATCCAGCCACTCCGAGAAGAACTTACCCACGGAACGATTGATCTTCGGATCGGCCAGCATGCGCTCGGCTTCTGCCGTGACGCCTGTGGTCTGGCTCAGCGCGCCGCTTGCCGCCGCCTGAAACAACGCTTCGTCGGGCATCGAAGACCACAACAGATAGGACAGCCTCGCGGCCATCTCGTAACCTGCGACGCGCTGCACGCTGCCGTCGAGCGGCCCCATCTCCACGCGGTAAAGGAAGTGGGGAGACTGAAACATCGCCTGCAAGGTCATGCGCGCTGCGACAGGAGCGCCGTGAGCCACGGAGCTGGTCTGGTAGAACTGAGCGAGGCGCTCAACCTCCTCCGCCTCAAGTGGGCGGCGGTAGGCCTTCTTGCCGAAGCCCTCAATGAAGCTGCGAACGCAGGCGTCTTGTCCGGCCGCGCTCAACTCGCACGGGATGAGGCTCGGGATGGCGCTCGTGGAGCTCAGCGCGAGGCCAGCCGCCGCCGTCTCGTACTGCTCGATGAGCAGGTCAGAGACCGTCTGCACGTCAGCGTTGTTGGTGTAGCCGAGGCCCACCTCTTCATCCGTGAAGCTGTCTGCCGGCCTACTTGAGTCGTTCAGCAGATCGCTGACGGTGTTGTTGTACTCATGCCGCGTGAGCCGCCGAATCGGCGAGGCGCCGGGTTGAGCTCCGGCGACGCGACACTCCGAGGACACGAGATCGGGTGGCAACCCGTTGCCTCCACCGGCGCCCGACCCTGGGCCCGGCGCTGCTGAACCACCGGGGTCGCCTCCTGTCTCCTTCGCGGAGCAGGCGAACAGCGTCGCCACAACACTCAGCCCGACGGCAAGAAGGTGGCTCGCCGCGATGCGCTCCCGACCTGAAGAGGCGCTCAACATACCGCACTTTCAACGCAACTTCTGTGCCAGCGGTCAATTGGCTGCCGCGCGCGCAACCGCAACACGCGAGCGATTACCGAACGTAGCGCGGTGTTACCAAACGCCACACAGCCAGCCGACGCGGAAGCTACGGGACGCCAGCCGCAGATTGCCGCGACCGGGGTCCCAAGCTAAGGCCAAACACATGCTACTTTCTCGCGGTCCTACGTTGTTGGCAACCTTGGCTGCGGCTCTGCTGAGCGCCTGCTCGCCGAACCCCGGCCTAGAGCGCGGCAGCGAGTTGCCGGATCCGGCGCCCGCCGAAAGCGCCGCGCCCGCCCCGACTCACGAGGCCACGACTGCGCCCGCCGCGGAGCCCGCCAAGGCCGCGCCAACGTTCGCCGAAGACGTCGCGTTTCTGTCCAAACACGCCCCCGTGAAGGTGCTGGAATCGCCAACAGGCGGGCGCGTCGCCGTATCGGGCCAGTACCAGGCTCGCGTCATGACAAGCGCCGTCGGCGCGACGGCCAACAGCCTGGGCTTCGTCAATCGAAGCTTCATCGAGCAGGGACGCACGGGCACCGCCTTCGACAACTACGGCGGGGAAGATCGCTTCTGGCTCGGTCCGGAAGGCAGTCAGAACGCACTCTATTTCCCCGCGGGAAAAGCGTTCGAATTTTCCAACTGGCAGACGCCTCACGCGTTTCAGGAGGGCGAATGGCAGGCCAAGCCGGGCGGTGACAGTACGAGCATCACGTTCGTGCAGTCACTGCGGCTCTCCAACTACGCTTCGTCCGAGTTCAAGCTCGATGTCGAACGCAAGATCTCGATTTTGACCGCGGACCAGGCCAAGGCGGCTCTCGGCGTCGATATCCCTGCCAGCGTCAAGTGGGTGGGCTTCGCCACGGACAACAGCATCTCCAACAAGGGGCAACAAGCCTGGACGGAGGCCAAGGGACTGCTCAGCATTTGGATCCTGGGCATGTTCAAGCCAGCGCCGGGCACGCTCGTCATCGCGCCTTTCGACAAGGCGGGCAAAGGCGCAATCGTCAACGATCAGTATTTCGGCAAGGTCGGGCCTGACCGGCTGCGCGTCAACGAGGACAAGGGCTTTGTGCTCTTCAAGTGCGACGGGCAGTTCCGCAGCAAAATCGGCCTGAGCGCCTCGCGGGCAAAGTCCGTGATCGGCAGCTACAGCGCTGAAGCCGCGCTGCTCACGATCGTGCGCTACTCAAGGCCGAAGGGCGCCACGCGCTACGTCAACAACCTCTGGGACCCAAAGCAGCCGCCCTACAGCGGCGACGTCAACAACAGCTACAACGACGGCCCGGTCGAACCCGGTAAGCCCTCTCTGGGAGGCTTCTACGAGCTCGAAAGCAGCTCGCCCGCAGCGGCGCTAGCACCGGGCGCTTCACTCAAGCACGTGCACGAGACTTACCACTTTAGCGGCCCGCCCGAAGCCTTGGAGACGCTCGCCAACAAGGTACTGGGCGTGAGCCTCACCGACGTGCAAGCCGCCGGCATGTGAACGCGCTGGCTAGTTCTCGGGCGCGTCGCAAACCAGCCACTGCAAGAGCTTCTGGCGTTCGTCGGGCGTGAGCTGGGGCGCGCAGCTTGGCGGCATGACGCAGGAGCGGACCGTCTCCGTCATCTCAGCCCGCGGGATGAACGTGTTGAAGTAGTTGTTGAAGGGCGGTTGGGCCAGACCGCCCGGCGTATGACAGGGCGCGCAACGCATGCCGATGATCGTCGAGATCTCCGCCTTGTAGCTGGGCGCCGAAGCCGGGCAGCCCACGGCCGAAGGCAGCGCCTCGGAGCAGGAGCCCGCCGCCGGCGGCTTGCCGATGCGCCCGGTCGCATCGGGCTCGCATTTCTCAACAGCAGCGGGCTCGGGCTGTTTGTCACTGGCGCAACCGAGCGCGAGCCGCAACGCGCCCAAGAAGACAAGAGACCTCGTCGCTGAGCGTTTCACGGCCAGAACACTGGCATGGCGCGCTGAAAATGCCCCGCAAAAAGGCCATGATCGGCGGCGTAGCCAGCGGACCGAACCGTGGGCTATGCTCTTGAATTTCGTGACGTTCTCGCCCCAGGCCCACGACGCGCTCGCCCAGTTGGTGGCGTCGCTCACGCAGCAGCCCGAGCTTGAGGCGCCGGTGCACGAGCGCTGGCGTTCAAGGGTGAGTGGTGGGGCGAGCCCGGCTAAGGAAGCGCTGCTCACGCCAGAGCTTCAGGCAGCCGCAGACCTCTTGGGCAGCGAGCTGTTCGCCCTGGCCCAGCCGGGTCAGGACATCGGCCCGCTCGACAAATGGTTCGGGGAGTCAGCAGCGCCGGTGCTGCTGCTGTGGTGTTACGCCAGTACCTGGCAACGCGAGGTGGCGCTTGCGCCCCTGTTGACCCTGGCCGCCAAGCACGCGGAGCTGAAGGAACGCGTCGCGGCCGTGGCCAGCGGCCGTGTCCTTGAAGGCCCGCTGCTCGACGCTTTGGCCTGCGCCCCGTTGATCGGAGACGGCGAGCAACTGGCGCTGCCGGCGAACGCCGAGGCTCGGGCCCGGCTGGAGATCCTGATCTGGGAGGCCGGCGCCAGTGCGCTCGAAGTGCCGACGCTCGGGCGTTGGCTATTCGGCTCCGCGTCAACCTTCGAGCACATGATCCGCTCACCCGCGCGCGGAGCGCTCCGCGGTCGGGTGCTGGCCGCGCGCTGCTTGGAAGTGAGCGTGTGCGGCATGCCCGACCTGGCCGACCCGGAGCTGGTGGGTCGCACGCTGCAGGTTTTACAGCCGCTCCTGCTGCATCCAGAACCCTTGGTTTGGATCCACGCGGCGCGCGCCTTGGGCCGGCTCACCGGCAAGCTGGAACAGCTCGTAGGCACGCTGCTCGACTGGGTGCTGGGCGAAAGTCCGGTGCTCCGGCAGCGAGCCATGACCGCCTTCGCTTCGCTGCCGGAAAACCGGCTCAAGTTCTTGGCGAGTCAGCTGGTGGCCATCCTCGAATCGCCCGCCGAGGAAGCCTGGGCGCTCGGTGCCGTCGCGGCCGCGACTCCTTACCTGTTCTTCGAGCGCCCGCTGTTGTGGCAGCGCCTCGCCAAGCGCATCCTCAAGGGAGACGGCGGTGCGATCGCCGCGCGGGCGCTGGCGCGAGGGCTGGCCACGCTCTGGCGACGCGGTCATCAGCCGCCGGAGGTCGAACAGCCGCTGCAGGCGCTGCGCGAAATGGCCTGGTGCGCGCGTCCCACGTCGCTCGACGAGTCACGCCGCTGGATCGAAGTGACCGCCGTAACCGACGCCGTAGAGCGGGCCGAGCGTGACCCGCTCGACTTGGAGCTCGGTCTCGAGAACTTGGTGCGTCTCGCGGCCCAGTACGACGACGAGGAGGCTGACGCCCGCGCCGCGCGCTTCGCGGCATCGCTCGCGGCTACCTTTCGGGAAGCGCGCCGCATCGCCTTGGGGACGGGCCGCTTGCGCCAGCGTGCCGCGGCGATCAATGCGCTCGAGGGCTGCGCACGCGCTTTCGCGCTGCGACTGTGGGGGCCGATGCTGGCCACTCGCCCCGCCGGTCACCCCTTCGATCAGCCCGATCTTGAAGAGACCTGGGCGCTGATCGCCCAGGCACCAGCGGAGATCCTCGATCTCGTTCGGGAGCGCCGCCAGAACGGCGGAGAGTTCGACGCCGAGCTGCAGCTCGAGGTACTGGCCGTCCGGCTCGGCGGCTACGCGCTCGACGCCTGTGGCCAAGACGCGGAGCTTGGCCGAGGCCGCGGTCCAACGGCGCACGATACCTGCCTCTGGCTCAGAAAAATCGAGGGTTTGACCGACGGGTCGCGGGAGCTGCCTGGCCCGCTCAAGAGCGCGTTAAGTTCGCTCTTCTGGCGTCTGGTCGATACCACCCGCGGCACCGCGCTCGGCGAGGTGGACGACGTCGAATGGCTCGGCCCGTTCGCCGCTTGGTGGGCGCTCGTCATCGATCGACCCACCACGCTGCTGCAGCTCGCCACCGCACTGCCCATGATGGCGGAAGGAGCGCTCGCTCGCTGCTGTGAGCGAGCGGACGTGCTTCGGGCTGCTGTTTCGGCCGAAGTGCTCGACGGCGGCTGGGGGCAGGCTGCCACGGAGGCGCTCGAATCCTTGCACGCGGGCGAGACCGAGCTTTCTCACGCCTTGGCCGAGCTCGCCCAAGCGCTTGGGCTATTCGCCGACGCCGCGGGCCCCAAGACCAACCTAGAAGAGATGTGCCTGGAGCTGGTGCTTGCCGCGGACCGGATCCAGACCGCACTCGCCGATCCGGTGAAGGCGCTGCACGCTGTCCACGAGCAGAGCGTAGAAGACGCCCGTTCACGCAGCGCTGCCGAGAACGCGCCGCGCATCGCTACGCTGGTTGCGCGCGCGATCCGGGTGCGCGAGCTGTCCTTGCTCGACGTTTGGTTCGCCTCGCTCGGCCCCATCGCCTCCGCCCTCCTGGAGAGTGCCGTGCGCGCGGCCATTCGCAGGACCCCACCGCCGCCGCCCCAACCCAAGAAGAAGGAGCCCAAAGTCATCGAGGGCTACGAGCTGGTCAAGACCATCGGCGAGGGCGGGATCGGTTCGGTTTGGTTGGTCCGCAAACCGGGGGCCGATCGCCTGTTCGTGCTCAAGATCCCCAAGGCTGAGGCGCTCGCGACCGCCACAGAAACCGAGCGCGAAGGGATCCTGACCTCCTTCGTCGAGGAGGCGCGGGTCTTGGCGGGCCTGTATCACCCGAACGTCGCCAACATCATCGACCGCGGTGTGTCCGACGGCATGCCATTTCTCGTCCTTGAGTATTTGATCGGCGCCGACTTGAAGGAGTACGCCGCCGCTCAGCTGATGTCGCTGTTCGAGCTCAGGCGAGTCGTGCTTGAGTCGTGCGCGGGACTGGCGGCGCTCCACAGCGCGGGCCTCGTTCACCGCGACATCAAACCAGCCAATATCTGGCTGCGCTTGCCGCTCTCGGGCGGGCAGAGATTCGACGCTCAAAAGCACCGGGATCCGGCGCTGGCTCAGCCGCTGGCGGCAGTCGTCATCGACTTCGGCATGGTGCGCGCGATCCGGGTGCCTCCCGAAGCCGGCGGTCGTTTCGTGGCGGGCACGGCCGGCTACATGGCCCCGGAACAGGTGCTGGATCCGGTCGAGCTCGATCCGCGCTCGGACGTGTACGCCCTTGCCGGCACGATCTACAACGTGACCACGGGCCGCGCGTTCTTCGACGAACTCGACAACATGCGCGATCGCATCATCGCCCACATGCGTCGCGACCCGTTCGAGGACGCCGAGCGGTTGCGTTCCTACCCGGCCGCCGTAGCCAAGCTGCTGCGCGCAGCCACCGCCCGCGAACCCGGCGACCGCCCGGGCCCGATTGAGTTCGGCAAGGCCTTTGCGGCCGCGCTGTAGGCCGCTCCGCGAAGGGCGCTTTCGGTCGCCGCTCGACAGAGCTATGGCGTAGTCCGTGAAGATCGCGGTGGCTGCCCTTATACCGCTGGCGCTGGTGCTGGCGCTCGGGAGCACGGCTCACGCGGCCGACCTTTCGGAAGTGCGGGCGCGCGGCGAGCTGCGTTGGGGCGGCGATCTGCAGGGCGGCGAACCCTACGTGTTCGAAGACCCGAAGCACCTCGGCAAGCTCTTGGGTTTTGAGGTGGAGATCGCCGAAGCTCTCGGGCGGCAGCTCGGCCTCAAGGCCACGTTCGTGCAGAACGATTGGTCGAACTTGGTACCAGCCCTGGAGCGCGGGGACTTCGACGTCATCCTGAATGGGCTGGAGTACACGCCGCAGCGCCGCGACCGATTGCGACTCTCTGCACCGTACTTCGTCTACGGGCTCACGCTGACAGTGCGAGCAGGCGCCAAGTACGAAACACTCGCGGGACTTCACGGCAAGCGCGTTGGCACACTGAACCAAACCGTCGCGCACGATTTGCTGCTGGCCACGCCCGTGGAGACCGTGCTCTACGAGGGCCAGCAAGAGCCCTACCTCGATCTGAGTAAGGGGCGCACCGAGGCGGTCCTCTTGGATCACGTGATCGCCGACCGCTATGGCTGCGTGTTGAAAGAACTCCGCTGCCTGGCGACGGATGTGGCGCGCGGCACCTACGTGCTCGGAATGCGCCGCAGCGACGCCGCGCTGCAGCGCGCCATCAACGCGGGCCTCGGCGAGCTGCAGAGCACTGGAGAGCTGAAGCAGATCCTCGAGCGCTGGAAGCTTTGGGACGCGCGCCAGCTGCCGGAGCCGCCCGTAGCCGTCCCCTCGCCCAGCGCCAGCACACCCGTCACGCGAGCCGCGGTCGAGGCTCGTCCGGAGCCGCCAGTCCAGCCGGCGCGGAGCTTCGGCAAGAGCCACGCGCTGCTCTTCGCCCAGGGCGCGCTGGTCACCCTGTTCGTCTCGATCCTCTCGTTTGCCGTGGCCTCGCCGCTTGGGCTCGCGCTCGCGGTACTGCGACTTTATGCGGGACGCTGGGGACGCTGGGCCTCGGCCGCCTATGTTGAGCTGTTCCGGGGCACACCGCTGCTGCTGCAGCTGTACGTGCTCTACTTCGGCTTGGTTGACGTCGTGAGGCTCGGCCCACTCAGCGCAGCCATCATCGGCCTCTCGCTCAACTACGGCGCCTACGAAGCCGAGGTACACCGGGCCGCGCTCTCCTCGGTGGCGGCCGGCCAAGTGGAGGCCGCCCGCGCGCTTGGGCTGAGCCGCTTCCAAGCCCTCCGCTACGTGGTCTTTCCACAAGCGCTGCGGACCGCGCTGCCCGCCGTCACCAACGACTTTGTGGCGTTGCTCAAGGATTCGTCTCTGATCAGCGTGATCACCGTGGTCGAACTGACCAAGCGAATGACGATTGTGGCCGTGGAGTTGCGCGACTGGGTGACCCCTGGCCTGCTCTGCGCGGCGCTCTATTTTTTCATGAGCTTTCCCCTAGCTCGCTACGCGCGGCGCCTCGAACGTCGGCTGGAGCCGACCCGACCCGTGGGCGCGGAGCGTCGGGCGTCATGATCCAGCTCAGGCGCGTGAGCAAACACTTCGGCGAGCGCTGCGTGCTCGACGAGCTCGACGCCACCTTCAAGGCTGGCTCGGTCGTGGCCTTGGTCGGCGCCTCGGGCTCCGGCAAAACGACGCTGCTGCGCTGTTTGAACGGCCTTTGCCGGGTCGATTCTGGGGAAATTGAAGTCGCAGGCCATCACTTGACGCCGTCGCTCAGCGAGTCCGAGCTCGACAGGCTTCGGGCTGATGTTGGCTTGGTGTTTCAGGACTATCAGCTATTCCCTCACCTGTCGGTGCTGGAGAATCTCAGCCTCGCGCCCCAGCTAGTGCGCAAGCTGGCGCGCGCTGACGCCGAGCGACGAGCGCAATCCCTGCTCGAACGCGTGGGGCTGGCCGATCGCGGGCACTGTCGACCCAGCGAGCTCTCCAGCGGACAGAAGCAGCGCGTCGCGCTGGCGCGGGCGCTGGCGCAAGAGCCACGGGTACTGCTGCTGGACGAGCCGACGAGCGCGCTGGACGCCAGCACGCGCGACGACATCGCCGGCATTCTGTGCGAGCAGGTGCG
>JANNWK010000020.1:0-3912 GCA_031408355.1 Myxococcales bacterium | reverse complement strand
CATTGCTCATCTCGTCAAGCAGCTCAAGTCGTTCATCAACGACGATGGCACCACACTGCTAGATGACACATTGATCCTGTGGAACAATCAGGCCGGCGGTCACCACCACTACGGCTACAACGAGATCCCGATGTTGCTCATCGGCGGGAGGAACGTAGGCCCGGCCTTCACGTTTGTCAGGTTCGGCGAGACAGAGGGGCGCTCCGGCATGGAGTTCAACCTCGAAACTCCCCTGCCGGGGGCGCGCTTCATGGGCGACTTCTACGTGACGCTGGCTAGTTGGTACGGCGTTTCTCTGCCCAGCTTCGGCAATCCCAGCCAGAGCAAGGGCGGCGTGCCGCTCTGAGCCACGCCGCCGCCCCTAGGGCGCGCTGACCGACTCACTGCGGGCTGACTCGAGGTCGGAGAAGTTGACGGTGCTGATTTCATAGCTAGGGCTCGGCCCCGGCGCGCCGTCGACGTAGCTCATCTGGGGCTTGGGCGGCTCTGGCTCGTCGCCGAAGTTGCCTTGCTGGAAGGGACTGCCCACCTCGTCGAGCTTCGTGCCATTCCGATAGACGATGAAGCGCTTGATGCCGCTCTCCAGATCTGCGTCCGCTGTCCAGGACAAGCGCACGGCGGCGACCTCACGCGTGGCGCTGAGCGAGTGGGGTGCCAGTGGCGCGCTGGTGTCTGTGACCTGACCCGTCTTCGAAAACTCGGCCCACTTGCTGGCCACCGACTGGTTGGGTAGCCAAGCGGCAGTGGCCTTGTCGCTTGGGTAGGCGGCAAAGGCCGCCACCTCGAAAGTCGCGACGTCGCCGAGCCAGCCGCTGTCTTGCGCGACCATTTTTAGGGGATCGCTCGGCACGTTGGGCAAGCGCAAGCGGATGCAGGCGTCCAAATACGGAATCGCCAGCAATCTGCCCAGGCGAATGTCGTGCGTGGCTTCCGGGTCAATCGAGAGCCCCACCAGAGCGTTCGCGCTTCGCTCGCGCGCGAAAGCCGTGACTGTCCCCGTGTAGGCGCCGGCAAACTGTCCGTGACCCTCTTCGTGCGCCCCCGCGGATAACAAGAGTGGCACCGCGCGGGCGGCTTCCGGCAGCGGGCCCCCGGCGCCGCTCCGGGGGATGGCGGCAATCACGCGCTCTGGGTAATCGCGCGCTACCGCGTAGGCCCAGTTGCCCCCGCCGGAGTGGCCCCAAATCGCCCACGGAACCGTGACCAGCTCCGGATGGGCTGCGTCGCTTGCCAACTGCGCCAGCGCTCGCTGCATCGCCTGAACCGAGCCACTGTCCAGATTGGCCCAGTTGGCGCAGTTACCGGCATCATCGTAGTGGGTTCCGAGCAGCGCGAACGACCATTTGTTGGCCAGCACCTGCCACTGTAAATCGTGTGCCATCTCGATGCCGTCTCGACCACAGCCATGCTGCCGGATGATGACGCCCCGGAGCGAGACCACGGCGCCCGGGACGTAGACACGGTAGGAGGCCGTGACGAACTTCTCGTCGCCGATGGGGAGGATCGTGGCGTCGAAGATCGTACCGGGGCCGCGACCGGGGAACTGACTAGGATCGTCGCTCGGGTCGAAGCTCGAGGCACCGGCGTTGCCGTCAGCGGCACCCGCCGCGCCTGGTTGCCCGGCGCCGCCGCCCCCGGTAGCCGAGCTCGCGCCCGCGGCGCCCGCGCCCGCGCTTGCGCCCGCGCCGCCTAGCGATGCTGTCCCGGCGCCTGCCACGTTGGCTTGGGCGGCCGGCCCAGCTTCGCTGCAAGCGGGGAGGGCGAGCAGGAGAATCAGGCCGGTCGGGGCGACCAGGGTTTGGGTGGCTCGTTTCATGGATCCTCACGACAGGGCGTGAACGCTACGACCTACGCCGCGAATCCGCTGCATGCAAGCTGGGTCTGCACCCCATGTGCCACGCCGCGATCCCCACTCCGATGCGGAAAAATGGCCATTCTTACAGTGTGCGATGTTGCACAGGTGGGCGGATCGGCACGTCGAAGTCCCGTCGGCTCTTGCTACAATTCGGCTATGCTCCGGGCGTTGTTCCGCACGAGTCTTGGCGCTGCCCTCTCCCTTGCCGTGGGCGTCGGTTGCTCGATCGCGATCGACTCCGAGCAGTACGTGTCGGCTTCCGTCGTTGGCCCCAGCCCGTCGGCTGGTGCCGGCGGCCTGGCCAGTGAGGCGGCGGTGAAGGCGAGCTTCGTGCTCTTGGCCGGACAGCGCGACGACATCCGTAACTTGGGTGCCTTCGCGACCGACGTCACCTTGGGTGGGTTCAGCGAGGCCGGTGACTTGAAGCTCTGGCCGGCGTGGACGCTGCCGGCCGCTGGGCGCTATGTAGCCGGGCAGCAGTCGGGGCGCCTCACGGTTTACGGGGATCCGGAGGATACGAATGAACGCGACGCCTTGTGGTCGAGCGATGTTTCGGGCGAGGGGCTGACGCCGTGGCGCCGCGCCTCCCCGCCGCTCGCAGTGACCTGGGCCCATGCGGTCGTCAGCGAGACAGCCGTGATCGCGATCGCCGCCGACGTCGGCGATCACGTTGGCTCGGACCTCTCGCTCTTGAGCCTGACCGAGCCCGATGCCTGGCGCCCGAGCGGCGCAAGTCTGCTCACGCCCCGCTTCCGAGCCAAGGCATCGCTTTGCCATGGTTACCTATTCGTTGTCGGTGGCGAGGTTCGTCCCGAATCGGATCCGAAGGCCATCGCCAAGGTGGAGAGCGGCGCCGTGACCGCCCAAGGCGTGGGCCCCATGATCGCCTCGACCGACTTGACTTTGGGCGGCGTGCCGCTGACTCGAACCGACGTGACCCTGGCCTGCGGGGCCGGGCGGCTGTACGTCATCGGTGGGGACGCGGAGCCCTACATGGACGGCGGCTCTGTTCAGGTGCTGAGTGGCGTCATCGAAGCCGACGGCACGGTGATGAGCTGGGACGAAGAGCTGAAGTTGCTCTACCCCGTTCAATCAGCTGCGGCTGTCGTCGCCGCTGGGCGCTTGATCGTTGCGGGTGGCCACAACGCGGCTCGCCTCGACACGGTGTCGTTTGCCGAGCTGGATGCCGTGGGGCACGTGGTCGCTTGGCGCGCCGAGGGCAACCCGATCTTGCCGGTCTCGCTGCGAGACGCAGCGGCCGTGTCCTTGGAGCTGCCTTGAACGAGTTGCTCGAGACGGCTCTCGACGCACTGGCGGGGCCCCTAGTGCCAGCGGTCGATCACATTGGGCGGGCTTGGTTGCTCGTGCGCTCGGCAGCTTCCGAGGTGCCGAATCTCATCGAGCTTACGCCCGACCAAGAGCTGGTGATCGGGCGCGCGGCGAGCCACGCGGAAGTGGTGATCGACAGCAGCAAGGTGTCGCGGCGCCATGCGGGCGTCACGCATCGCGGCGCGTTTGTGGAGCTGCGCGATCTGGGCAGCCTGAACGGGACGCACGTGGGCGGTTTGCTTTTACGGGGCGAGTCGGCGCGGCTGCGCGGTGGCGAGCAGATCCGGATCGGCGACGCCGAGTTGTTGTTGGCCGTGACCCGCGAGATACCCGCTGGGCCTAGCGCGGTTGCGCCAGGCCTGAGTGAGCTGTCGGGGGGCGTCGTGCTCGCCGAGCCCAGCATGAAGCAGGTGTTCGCGCTCGTTCAACGGCTGGCCCCGCTGAAGACGACGGTGCTCATCGAGGGCGAGTCGGGGGTTGGCAAACAAGTCGTCGCCGAGCACCTTCACCAGCTTGGACCCCGCGCGCGCGGGCCATTCGTTCACGTCAACTGCGCGGGTCTTCAGGAATCACTGGCCGAGTCAGAGCTGTTCGGGCACGAGCGAGGCTCGTTCACCGGCGCGGACCGGCGTAAGCTTGGCTACTTCGAGGCGGCCAGCGGTGGCACCTTGTTTCTGGATGAGGTGGCCGAGCTCTCCTTGGCGGTCCAGGCCAAGCTGCTGGTGGCG
>JANNWK010000019.1:0-4126 GCA_031408355.1 Myxococcales bacterium | reverse complement strand
CAATCCTCGTGCCGGCGGCATCCCGCAGGGTCAGGAGCCCGGCCGCGGCGGTCAGGATGCGCGTGCCGGCGGGGTTCACCGCCGAGAAGGCGATCCGATCGCCGACGTCGACGACCTCGGTCGATGCGCCCTTCAGGTGCGCGACGCCCATCGCGTACTGGAACGGCTTGTCGTGGTCGAACACGACGACGCACCCGTCGCCGCTCATCGAATGACACCCGACGCACCCGCCCAAGCCCGCTCCGGCTAGGGTGTCGTTCGTGAGGAACGGGAGCGGCGACTTCTGTCCCCAGGGCACCTTGACTACGCCGCGCACGCGGCTGGACCAGTAGACCAGATCCCCGGGCAGGTCGCCGGGGCTAAACACCACGGCAACCGGCTCGCTCTGCGCCACCGGCGCGTCGCGTGCGGCGCTGGCGTCGACGTGGAGCTGGACACCCGCGTCCGAGTTGGCCGTCGCGATGCCGCCCCAGAGCTCGTCGGGCAACAACACCTGGCATCGGCCTGAAGGGCACGCGCCCTCGCCAGCGTAAACGGTGGCACGCCCTCCTCGGCCCCCGAGCGTCACGCGGAATAGCCGGTTGTCGCGGCCGCTTTCCCACTGGAGCCTCATGCCGCCGAAGCTGCCCACCAGCATGGCTTGGTCGAGGGGATACACGAGGCGCGGCCGCGCGTCGGGATCGCTTGCCGCCGGTCCGTCGAAGCTGTCGCGCACGTCCGCCGGTGCTGTGGGATCCACGTGCTCACCGATGAACGGCTGCCCCGGACCATCGCCCGCCGTCGCACCCGCGAACCTCAGATCCGTTGTCTGCGAGCAAGCGGCTACGGTGACCAGCGCGGCCACGGCCAGCGCGGCCCTCACGGGCGCTGCGCCCCTTCCCCTTCGAGCCTCGCCCGCACCTGGCGCTGGAACCGACCGCTCGGGTACCGCTCGGCATACCTCCGGAGCAGCGCCATCGCGGCGGTGTCCCGCCCTGCCTTGCGCGCCACGGTCGCTGCCGCGAACAGCGCATTCTCGCCGGCGGCCAGATCGCCGTACCGGTCCGCGACCGACAGGTACAGGCGCCCGGCGAGCGTCATGTCCCCCGCTACCAGCTCGCATTCGGCGCGCAGGGTTTCTGCCTCGGCGCGGTCGGCGCGGCCGTCGGCCAAGGCCAAGGCGCGCTCGACCAGCGCCCGCGCTTCGGGCACGCGACGGGCGGCCAGCGCGCGACGCGCCTCCGCCACCAACGCGGCTGCGTTCGGCGCTGGCGACGTGTCTGGCGTGCGCTGGTCGCGCCGCTCCTCCACTGCGGGCGGCGCGGGCGTTGGCTGCTCGGTGGGTGGTTCTGCGTGGCTCACTGGCTGTTCGGCGGCGGGCTGCGCCGGCAGTGACCATCTGTCGCCCGCCTGCAACTCGGCGAGCACCGGCCCCGACGGCGCCGTCACCCGCACCGACCCCCGCTGGACGCTGACGAAGCTTTCGCCGACCTCGAACACGGTGCCGGTGACCTCCACGACGAAGCGGGGCGTGACCACAGAAAACCGCCGGGCGGGCGCAGGTCGACCGACCTCCGGATCCACCGACACGATCACCGCGCCCGCGTCTAGCCTGACCGAGTCGAGAGCGCTCGCGACCACGATCGTCGACCCGGGTGCGGGGCGTACGCTGGCGCGGCCTGCCCTGATCTCGGCGCCGTTCGTCGTGGCCAGCGGCACTCCAGCCGGCAGCCTTTGCTCAGACCCCTCACCTGTGACCGAGAGGGAGCCCGAGATCAGGCGAATGCCTGCGTGGGGCGTGCTGCCGGCCTGGAAGGTGGGACCGCGCGACCAGATGACCGCGGCGACGATCAGCGCCGCCGCTGCAGACACGGCCAGCCACGCGCGCGGTGTACGCCTGCGCTCCTCGATGGAGGCTGGCTGTCCCGCGCACGCCAGGGCCGCCCCGATGGCGCGCTCGCGGCGCGCCGGCGAGACGGCGTTGCGATCCGTGTACTCCTCTAGCGCGGCGCCGACCGCACGCCGCGCACGCGCCCGGTCGCGGCAGCGCGCACAGCCGGCGAAGTGTTTCTGGACCGCGGTGCGCTCGCCGGTCGAGAGGGCGACACTGCTCGCATTCGCCATTGCCGTGGCCAAGTCGCAGGTCATGTGTCCCATAGCATGTCTCCCAGGTCGTGAAGCAAAGGGTCGCGGTTGGTCGCCTTCATCAGCGCCCGGCGTGCCAGGAACACACGCGACTTTGCCGCCACCCGGCTGATGCGAAGCGCCCTGGCCACCTCCGGGATCGGCAGGCCGTCCACCTCGTAAAGGATGTACGCGAGCCGGTTGGTCGGGTTCAGCCGCTCGAGGTGGCGCACGAGCCGCTCAAGCTGGCGGCGGCTCTCGACCACGCGGTCCGGACCCAGCCCCGTCGCGATGCGCACATCGTCGCTGCCGTCAAGGGCGAACGCGGTCGGCCGCTCGCGCCGAGGCTGGCGGAAGTGATCTTGCACCACCCGGATGGCGATCCTGGTCAGCCACGTGCGCAGCGTCGCCTCCCCGCGGTAGCTCGGGAACGAGCGCACCGCCCGCATCAGCGCCTCCTGCAGCAGATCCGGTGTGTCGCTGGCTGCCCCGGACAGGCGCAAGATCTGGCGCTCGAGCAGCGGGGCGTAGCTGCGCAGGACCTGATCGAGCGCGTTACGATCGCCGCGACGGCATGCCGCGACGAGCCACTCCTCGGGTTGCTCCAGGGCCTCCGGCGCGGTCAGCTGCTGATTAGGGAACACCTAGTCCTTTAGTCGGGTCATCCGGGCCGGCGGTTGAAAAAACCTTCATTACAGCCGCCCGCCCAGGGCCAGCCGCGCCTGCAGCCGGAAGCGGCCCAGATCCGCCACAGTAGCGCCATCGATGGCGAACCGCTGACTCCGTATCGCGACATCCACACCCACCGCCGCGATCGCTTCCAGGCCAAGGCCCAGCGAGCGCCGCACCTCCGGCCCCAAAGCCACGGAGGGGACCAGCGCCTCGGCCTCGCCCCCCCTGCCGTCGGGGAGGGTGCTGCGAGCGGTCAGCCACCGTCCCCCGACTTCGACGAACGCACCCGCCGCATAGCGCGCACCGAGCGCGCCCAGCGCGGCCAGCTGCAGGCCCGCGCCCCACTCGCTCGTCTCGACACGTGGAGCCCCGAGCACACTGCGGCTGGCGAGCGCGAACGAGGCTGTGGCCTCCCAGCGCAGCGATGGGGTACTCGACCCGACGCCGCATCCCAGCTCGACCTTCCCGTTGACGGCGGTTCCTGCGGCCGCGCCGACCCCTACGCGCCAGACCGCGTCGACCGATGCCACCGGTCGCAGGGGCTCCTTCACGAGCATGGGCTCCTTGGCGATCGTCGAAGGCGGCGCTACCGGCCTTGCCGGCGGCGCAAGCAGCCTCTCCAGACCGTCTCGTGCCTTAAGCGCGATCGTCCGATCGACATCGGCGCTCAGGCCAGACTGCGCGCGCGCGAGCTCTGTCGGTCCTGAGGCGCGCGATCGGGCGAGCGCCTGCAGAGCGAACCACCCGTCGGCGCCCGGGCGCATCCACAGCGCCACCTCCGCCGGCTCGCTGCCCGTCAGCAGCGCCTGCGCAGCCGCTGCCAGCGCCGCCTCGTCCTCGGGTGCGATCTCGACCCGTCGCTCCCGTACGCGGGCCACGTCCGCCAGGGCGATCTGCAGCGACTCGAGCAGCGACGACCATTGCGGTCCCGCCGTGGGGACTAGGAAGACGGCCAGCGCCCGTGGCGGTGGCGGTGGTGACGGCGACGGCGACGGCGTTTGCAGAGTGACCGTCGCGAGCAGGAGCAGCGGAATCAGTTGCACCGGCGCGCTTCGCCGGAGGACCCAGGCTGGTTGCCAGCATCGATGCCCTGACGCTCACCGGCCCGGACACCCGGTTGGCATTCGCTGCGCCGGAGGTTGCTCATCGTGTGGCGCAAACATAGCCGACTTGGGGCGACGGGAATAGCCAACCCACAGCCAACCAGGCGCGTCCCCTCCGCGTCGCTAAATATTCGGTAGCTGCACTTGACGTGAGTTCTGCCAAGCCGACCAGCGCCGAATGCCACGGGTTGGGCCGCGGTCGCCCTAGAGCCCGCTCCGAGTGAGGATTTCAGCCACGCGCAGGGCTT
>JANNWK010000018.1:0-2567 GCA_031408355.1 Myxococcales bacterium | reverse complement strand
GCCGCGCAGCCGGGGGCACCGAAACGCCCCGGCTGGAGCTTCGGGCTCGCCTCGGCCTGCGGGACGCGCTAGCTTTTCTGGTCCTTACTCGTGACCGCGCAGCCCACAGATCGCAGCCCCCGGCCGAGTGCATCAGCCGTTCTTGAGGCTTTCTGTGTGTTGTCCACGCCGGTTTGGGTCTTCGATCTGGGGTCCGGGCGCATCACCTGGGCCAATCCAGCAGCGCTCGACTTCTGGCAGGCAGGTAGCCCCGCCGCGCTCTACGAGCGGGATCTTGGCGCGGACCTCCCGGCGGCGAGCGAGGGGCGCCTGCGCCGCTATGCAGAACGTCTCGAGACCGAAGCTCGGTTGACCGAGCAGTGGACGTTTTACCCGGGCACCAAGCCCGTTACCGTCCAATGTAGCTTCAGCCAGGCCAACCCGGTGGCTGCGGGTCCGGCGTTTCTCGTTGAGGCGATGCTGGTGGCTTCCGGACAAGAGGGAGACACGCTCCGCGCCGTCGAGGCGTTCCGTCACACCACGGCCTTGGTCAGCGTGATCGATCTCGACGGCGCTCTGCTCATGGAGAATCCGGCGGCCACGCGGGCGTACGGGCGCCTCGTCTCCGGCACGCAGCACTCCTTCACGGTGCGATTCGTCGACCAGGAGGACGCGGCTCGCGCGCTACATCGGGTTGCGAGCGGCAAGGAGTTTATCGAGGAGGTCTGGGTGAACAGCGTGGATGGTTCGCGCCGCCACGCGCTGGAGGCGCGCCTCACCGCCGATCCCGTCACGGGCCGGCGCGCCATCCTGCTGAGCGAAATCGACGTTACGTTTCGCTACGAGGCCGAGGAGGTCGTGCGGCGGGTCTACTCCGAGCTTGAGTCCCGAGTCCGCGAGCGGACGCTCGATCTCGAGCGCCTCAATCGTGAGCTAGGGGAGGAGCGCCAGTTCGTGTCTGCCGTTGTCGACACGGTGGGTTCCTTGTTGATCGTTCTGGACGCTTACGGTGGCGTCGTGCGCGTGAACCGCGCGCTGTGTGAGCTCACCGGCTATGCGCCGGAAGAGCTGACGGGTCGACCGATCTGGAAGACGTTGCTTGCGGCGCCGGAGGCCGAGCTGGTCGAGCGCGGCTTTGCGGAGCACGGGCCGCGCTTGCATGTCGTGATGCCGAAGAACGCCGAAGGTATTCTGCTCACCAAGGGCGGCGAGCAACGCGTTGTGTCCTGGACCAACGCCGCGCTGCTCGACGTGAATGGCGTCACCGAGTACCTGATTGGCGCTGGCATTGACGTGACGGATCGCAAGGAGATCCAGGTGCGGCTTCAGATCAACGACCGCATGGCGTCGATCGGAACCTTGGCGGCCGGCGTGGCGCACGGCATCAACAATCCGCTGGCCTACGTGATCTCCAACCTCGACTACGTGAGAGGGAAGCTGGCCCTGCCTTGGGGCGAGTTGTCGGAGCCGGACGTGCGCGAAGTCCGCGAGTTGCTGGAGGAGAGCCTTGACGGCGCCGACCGAGTTCGGCGCATTGTCGGCGATTTGCGGTCATTTTCGCGCCAAGGTGATGACCGCGTGCAGGCCGTGGATTTGACGAGCGTCATCCAGCGGGCCCTGAACATGGCCATGAACGAGATCCGCCACCGCGCCCGCGTGCTGCTCTCGCTTGAGACGGTACCGAAGGTCGTCGGTACCGAGTCGAAGCTGGGACAGGTCGTGCTGAATTTGCTGGTCAACGCGGCGCAGTCTATCGAGACGGGCGCGGTCGAGAACAACTCGATCACGGTGCGGACGCTGCTCGACAAGCACGGGCGTCCGCGTCTAGAGATCCAGGATACTGGCGTGGGTATCCCGGAGGAGTACCTGCGCCGAGTATTTGACCCATTCTTTACGACCAAGCCGGTCGGGGTCGGGACGGGCCTGGGCCTCAGTATCTCACACCGGATCATCAGCGAGTTTGGCGGTGAAATTGGGATCGAGAGTCAGCACCAGTTTGGAACGCTGGTCTGGATCGCGCTCGAAGCGGCTCCCGCGGTGACCGAGCCGCCGAAGCAGCCAACCTTCCCACCGCCTTCGAATCGCGAGCACATGGCACGCATTCTGATAGTCGACGACGAGCCCGCCATCTTGCGGGCCTTGACCCGAGTGCTTAACGGATACCAGGTGACCCGCGCGCTCTCCGGCAAAGAAGCCGTGGCGCACATCGAGCATTCAGGCCCCTTCGACGTCGTTTTCTGCGACGTGATGATGCCGGAGCTGTCGGGCATTGACGTATACGAGCGCGCCAAACAGATCTGCCCCGGGCAGGAGCAGCGCATCGTCTTCATTACCGGCGGCGCCTTCACCGAGCCGGCGGCCAGCTTCATCGAGTCCATCGACAATCCGAAGCTGGCCAAGCCGTTCGATGCCGGGGAAGTGCGGGCCCTGGTGAAGGCGCTGACCCGCGAGCCGCTGCCTGAGGGCGAGTAGTCCGTACGAAGCTTGCCCGGCTGGCGGGCGACCCCCTACCCTTGCGCTTCTGGAGGTCTCCATGCGCGGCTCGACCACAGAAGCCCTACGCCGTTCGGCTCGCCACTCGCTGCGCC
>JANNWK010000017.1:0-8590 GCA_031408355.1 Myxococcales bacterium | reverse complement strand
CTGAAGCCGACGTCGGCGACGTCGATCCCGTTGTACTTTGGATCCGGACTGGTCGAAGGCGCCGTCAGGACGCGGAACGTCTGGTTGCCGTCCGCCACCTTGTCATCGACGCCCGTTGCGGTCACGGTCTGCGGCGCGTTCCAGTTGGCGGTCGTGAAGGTGAGGGAAGCCGGGCTCACCCCGGCTTCAGCCGGCTTGTTGCTCGAAAGCGCGATGCTCACGCTGGCGGTAGGCCTCGAATTGAGCACGATCTGGAAACTGGCGGAGCCGCCGGCTTCCGTCGTCGTCAAGTTTGCGCCAGCGTTCACGCTGATGCCCGCGCTGTCGTTGTCGGTGTTGGAAACGGTGAGGTCGAGCGCGTCCCGGCCGTTGTAGTTGGCGTCGGTGCTGGTCGCCGCCGCTAGCACGATGCGGTATTGTTGGGCTCCGTCGGCAACCTGGTCGTCCTGACCCTTGATGGTCACGGCCTGTGGCGCGTTCCAGTTGGCCCCCGTGAAGGTCAGGGCGGCCGTGCTGAGCGTGCCTTCCGCGAGGTTGCTACTGGACACGCCTAGGCTCACGTTGGCCGTTGGCTGAGAGTTAAGCACCACCCAAAACTGAGCCGTCCCCCCGGCTTCGGTCGTGGCAAGTCCCAGCGTCGGATAGACCGAGATGCCAGGGCTGTCGTCATCGGTGTTGACGCCTTCGACGTTCGCAGGGTTCAGCGCGTTGTAGCTGGGATCGGCGCTTTGGGCTGCGTGCGTGGTGATTCGGTAAGGCTGGCTGCCGTCCGCCACGTCGTCGTTGACGCCCTTGACGGTGATGATCTGCGCTGCCGCCCAGTTGTAGGGCGTGAAGGTCACCGCCGCCGGACTGACCGTCCCCTCCGCCGTGTTGCTGCTGGTAAGCGGGATGCTGACGTCGGAGATGGGCTGCGAATTGAGCACGATCGTGAACGTTGCCGACATGCCCTGTTCGCCGGTCGTGAGCCCGCCTTGCCCGCTGACGGAGATGCCGGGGCTGTCGTCGTCGATGTTGGCGAGCGTCACGTCGATTTCGACCAATGCCGCGTAGGCGGCGTCGATGCTGGCTGGGTTGGGGCTGACGTGCACCAGGTAGGGCTGCGGGCCGTCGGCGACTTGGTCGTCCACGCCCGTGACCGTGACGACCTGAGGGGCGTTCCAGTTGGCGTCGGTGAACGCCACGGTGGCGGGTGAAACGGTGCCTTCGTCGGGAGCTGCGCTGCTGAGGTCGAGCACCACATCGCCGCTCGGCTTGGAATTCAGCACGACGCTGAAAGTTGCGGCGTCGCCCGTCTCCCTGGTGACGAGGCCCTCGGTCGGCGTCGCCCGGATGCCCGGGCTGTCGTCGTCAATGTTGACGATCTGAGCGTCCGGGCCGTCTAGGCCGGAATAGCTGGCGTCGTCGCTGTCTGCGGGCGCCGTGAGCACCAAGTAGGGTTGACTGCCGTCGGCCGCTGCGTCGTCGACGCCGGTGACCGTGACCAGCTGTCGCGCCATCCAATTGAGCGGCGTGAACAGCACGCTCTCCGGACTCGCCGTGCCCTCGTTGGGATCACCGCTCGAGAGCCCGATCACGACGTCCGCCGTGGGCGGCGCAATCAGCGCGATCCCGAAGGAGGCCATTTGGCCGTTCTCGGAAGTGAACAGGCCGAGCTCGGGCGTCAGCACGACGCCTGCCGTGTCGTTGTCCTGATTGATCAGCTCGGCGTCGTCGGGATCGAGCTTGTCGTAGGTGACGTCGGTGCTGGTCGCCGCGCTCGTGACCACGTGATAGATCACCGGGCCGTCGGGGAAGTCGTCATTCACCCCCGCGGCGGTGACGGCCTGTGGGGCGTTGTAGTTGGCCGGCGTGAAGGTCAAGGCAGCCGGGCTGACGGTGCCTTCGGCGGGATTATCGCTGCTGAGATCAAACGTGACGTCAGCTGTCGGCGGCGCATTCAGCACGATGGTGAACGTCGCCTCACCCCCCGATTCGGTGGTGGTAAGGCCCAACGTCGGCATCAGCGTGAAGCCGGCCGTCTCGTCGTCCACGTTGCGGACGGCGGGATCGACCGCGTCGATGCCAGCATAGGACTCGTCGGAGCTTGAGGCCGGCGACGTGCGAATGGTGTAGGCTTGATTGCCGTCGACCAGCTCGTCGTCAACTCCGGTGATCGACACCGTTTGGGGCGCATCGAAGTTCTCGGGCGTGAAGGTCACGCTCACGGGGCTGACCAAGCCCTCTGCCTCATTGCTGCTCGAAAGCGCGATGGCGACGTTGTCCGCGGGCGGGCGCTTCAGCACGATCGTGAACGTGGCCTTGGCGCCCTGTTCGGTCGTGATCAAACCCCGGGTGGGCGAGACCACGATGTCACCCTGCTCAAGTTCGCTGCCAGCGCCGCCCTGGCCTCTGCTCCCGCCGCTGCCCGCGCGGGCATCGTACTTGAAGTCACCCAGGATGTTGGTGCAGCTCGCGAGTGAGAGCGAACACGTTAGGAGTCCCGCTTGCAGCCAGCTCGTCAGGTTTGGCATCAGAACGTGCCCTCCACGCCGGCGCTACCAACCCCGACATAGGGCGACCAGGTCGCCCGCGCGACCGCGATGGTGTCCGCTTCTTCTTGCTTGGGATTGATGAAGAGAAGTAGCCCACCCACCGCGCCGCCCACGCCGGCGGCGATGAAACCCACCGTCGAGAGCGTGCCGTACAGGTGATAAGTGTCGAGCTCCTTCTGCTGCTTCGGGCCGCAGACGCCGCTCAGGCATTGGCCGTTCAGCTTCTCGTGCTTGTCGATAGCCAGGACTCCCGCGACAGAGCCGAGCACCAGGCCGGCGCCCCCGACCACGAACGCACCGAGCATGACGGGTTGTCTCCAGGCTGGCGAGGCTGGCGCCGCTGTGACCGCGCTGGGCGACGCTGCTTCCGGCTCGGCCTCGGGCGGCGCTGCTTCGAGCTCCAGCGAAACGGCTAGCGTCTCACCCTCCTCGAGCTGGATGCGTTTCTTGGCAGCGTAGTAGCCAGTACCCGACGCGCGAATCTCGTGCTCTCCAGGATCGGCGGGCCGCCTGACACCGAGCGATGCAACCGCGATCGGGGTGCCGTCGATCGTCACCACGGGTTCGCTAGGCCCCGTCACGGTAATGGTGATCCAAGGCAGGCGCGGTGCGATCGCTCCCACCTCGGCCTTCGCGGCATCGAGCGCCTTGACCCAGGGTGCGGGGGCCTGCGGCGCGACGCCTTCACGAATGATGCGATTGTAACTCTCCTGCGCGTCAACGAGCCTGCCGGCGCCCATCTGCGAGCGCGCCAGATCGAGCAGCAGGCTCGGCGCATGCACGAGCACGAGCGCGCGGCTGTAGCGATCGATGGCGGTCCGGTAGTCCTTGCTCCGCAGCGCGGCAAAGCCTTCTTGCGCCAAGGCTCGCGCCGTCGCGCGATCAGCCGAACTCGGCTCAGCGGCTGCGTCGGCCGGTTGTTGGGCCTGCGCGGTCCACGGCGTGAGGGCCGTGGCGCTGGCGAGGATTAGGAGCGTCGATAGATTAAGTGTAGTTGTGGACCCCACACGGTGGGCTTACTTGCGGAAGGCGGTTGGCGCAACCGCGTTCTTATTGGAAAAATCCGGAATTCTCAGGAATCCTGGGCAGGCACCTGGGGTGGTGAGACACCAGAGGTCTCAGGACGGGACTCGGCGCGCGGTCGGCGTGGCTCCCCCCTCAGACTATGCTCCGGCCCCGACGCTTTCGCCGAGCCAGCGATTCCCCAGCAAGATGAGCCACTCCGTAGGATTCAGAGTCGTTGAGGTCAGCGCCGAGAATCGGCTCGCCGTGGTCGCGTTTTTGGAGCGCTACGCGGAGACGAGTCTGTTCCTGGTCTCCAATCTCGCCGAGCACGGGACCGAGCTTGGAGCGGGCATGAACTCCGGCAACTTCAAATGCCTCATGTCGGGGACCGAAATCTACGGAGTGTTCTGCCTGACGCGCCGAGGCAACATTTTGGCCGAGACGGCGGGACGCGCTGATCTGGCGGTGCCGATCGCGAAGGCGTGCCTGAGCGAAGGGCGCGCTGTCGAGGGGATTGTCGGCGAGTGGCGCGCTGCCGAGGCGATCTGCAGGGAGCTTGTGGCGTCTGCCGGGTTCGTCGAGCGCTCCCGCTCCAAAGAGTCGTTGTTTCGGCTCGAACTTTCGTCGTCGTCGTCGTCGCCGGCGCCGCCGCTGGCGCACGATCCGAGCCAGGTTCGCCGGCTCGGCCCAGCGGACTTTGAACAATGGGAGCCTCTGAACACCGCATATATGATCGAGGAGGGCTTGCCGGCGCAGGGGACGCTGGAAGAACGGCGTAGCGTCTTCGAAAGCGGAGCGCGAGCAGACTGCTGGTGGGGCTATTGGGTGGAGGGTGAGCTGCGCGGCGTCGTGGCGCTCAACGCCAAACACGGCAGCATCGGCCAGGTGGGCGGCGTGTACACCGCCCCGCGCTGGCGACGGCAAGGCTATTGCCGCGCGATCATGGGCTCCGTCCTCAGGGACAGTGTGAACGTGCACCACTTGGCCAAGCTCGTGCTGTTCACGGGCGACAAGAATCGGGCGGCGCGCCCGCTCTACGAGGCACTGGGCTTCACGCGCATCGGAGACTTCGGGCTGCTATTTGGGGCCTTACGGCCTCCGCCCGGCCCCGAACGCCACGCCTGAGCTCACGGCGTTTGCGCTCACTCGCGGGAAGCGCAAGACTAAGCCGCAAGGTGCTAGGCGATCCGCTGCTTTGTCAAAGAGTCGTGTTCGTGCTCATGACGCTGCCGTGCACGCTCGCGTGTGACGAAGCCACGGTCTCGCTGTTCCCGCATCAAGGGAGCTCGTCCTCAGCCAGCGCCGGCGGGCCGCCCCTCTCGTTACCGGAACCGGACCCGTTACCGGACCCGTTACCGGACCCGTTGCCGGACCCCGAACCCGTCGAGCCTGGTCTTGTCAGCTACTGGCCGTTGGACGGCGATGCGACCGATGCACTGGGAGGCAATCCGGCCACCGTGGAGGGTGCCGCTGAGTTCGTCCCTGACCTCGTACGGGGCGACGTGCTGCGCTGTGACGGCGCTACGGGCATCGTGTCTTTCCAGAACCAAACGCCACTCGACTTCAGCTACGCCTTTTGGCTTTGGACCGAGTTGCCAAGTCTCAAGGGCACTTCGGCGCAAGCCGGAAACCCGCTCCTTTGGTCGAATGTGGAGGACGCACAGGACGACTTCATGCTCTCGCTCGTGAACGACCGCCTGGCGTACATGAGCTACAGCAAGCCAGGGACGGGCACGCTCAGTCTGACCGACAGTGTTTGGCACCACGTGGTCGTCACGCGAAAGGACGCCGAGAAGGTCGTGCTCTACGTGGACGGACAGTTGGACGGTGACGGCCAGTCCGCCACAGGCACGGTCCGGGCCAACCCGCTCGTCTATCTTTGCGGCAATCCCGTCACGGGGCGATACTTTGCCGGGCGGCTCGACGACCTGCGGCTCTACGCCAAGGTCCTCACTGCCCAGGAAGTGCAGGCGTTGTACTTGCGCACTCGCCTCTAAGCGGAGGTGCGAACTGCGGAAACCCGCGGCGTGGCTCCGCCGGGCCCGTTTACGGAGGTAGCCCGGCCTGGCTCAGTTGGCTCAGCTGGACATCAAGCTCGCGCAGCGATGTCATGTATTGATCCAGGACAACCCCGTCGTCCTGCGTAGCCGGCTGCCTGAGCCAGCGAGCCTCGTCCAAAGTGAAAGCGAGCAGCAGCTGGCGACGTTGCGCGAGCGTATCTGTCGGGCCGGGGACCAGCTGCGGCGCCGGCACCTCCGGCACCGCGATGTGCGCCTCGCGAGTGCGGAACCGCAAGCTCTTGACGAGAGCGACCAAAAGCTCAGCCACGTCGAGGTTGGCAGCGGCAAAGGCCGTGTCGGCGGCCTTGACCGTACAGTCGTCGCCCTCGCTCGTAGCTCGCTGCAGCGCATAGCCCAGCCAAGTCTGCGTCAGGCAGGTCCCCACGCCGGGGCGCTGACTGAGCAGTGACGCCAGCTCTTCTGGCCCGACGAATTGCTCTCCGGACGGCGCGATCATGCCGCTGGCATCGACGGCCAGTCCGTTGTCGGTGCTTCGGAAGCGACCGAGCTCGTCGAAGTTCTCGAACCCAAAGCCGATCGGGTCGAGCAGCTGATGGCAAGCAGCGCAAGCCGGGTCCGCCTCGTGCTCGGCCCAGGCCTCACGCCGCGTCTGGCCAGGCGCGATCACAATGGTCGTGACGACTGATGGAGGCGGTGGCGGAACTGACTCGCACAGCAGGCGTTCGCGGACGAAATTGCCACGCTGAGTCGGGTTGTTGAAGCGTACCAGCGTGCTGCCTTTCGTCAGCACGCCGAAGGAACGCGTCGGGTCGAGCTCCACGGGCAACCAATCTTGCGCCGGGGGGCTAACGCCGTAGTGGAGCGCCAAACGCTGGTCGAGGTAGCTGGTGGGCAATTGCAGGAGATCCGGCAGGCGGCGTGTGCCCTGGAACACGTGGCCAATGAAGCTCTCGGTTTCGTGGCGCATCGAGTCGAGTAGCGCTTTCGGGAGCTCGACTGACACGAGCCCGTCCAATTCATCCAGCCCCAGCCACTGCGAGTGAAAGTGTTGAGCCACCTGTGTGAAATCCGGCTTTGCCAGCAGCCGCCGCGCCTGCGCCTCCACGCTCTCGCCGGTGAGCAGCTCGCCGTTCGAGGCCGCCTGCAACAAGGCGTCGTCGGGCGTGCTACCGGCGAGTAAGTACGAAAGGCGGCCGGCGACCTCGAAGGGAGTCAGCGGAGTCGTCCCTGAGCCGCTGGCGGTAGGCTCCCCGAGGTAGAACTTGTGTAGAAATAGCGGAGAAAGCAGGGCGGCCTCGACGACCAGCTCGACGCCGCTCGCCATGTCCCCATTGCCGCTGCCGAGTTCGAACAGAGCCACGTAGCGCGCACGCTCGGCGTCGCTGAGCGGCCGCCGCACCACGCGCCCGACAAACGCATCGACG
The DNA here is from genome assembly GCA_031408355.1 of Myxococcales bacterium. Taxonomy (GTDB): domain Bacteria; phylum Myxococcota_A; class Polyangia; order Polyangiales; family Polyangiaceae; genus PMG-095. Next base: position 1,606 of record JANNWK010000017.1, on the reverse strand, counting down.
AAGGCTGTGGCGCACGTGGCATCGAAGGGCTTGGCGATGTCGCACGGCAGAAGTTTCCCATCGCGCGCGGCCAGGCCTTGCCGCTCCGCCTCGACGAAGAGCTGCTGCAGCCTAGGAAGATCCCAGGCCATCGCATAGACGAAGGGGCGCTCCAACTTCGGACCCTCCGGAAACGCTTCGCTGGCGGGCACGCCGGTGAGGGCCAGCAGGCTGCGCGCGTATTCCCACGCCGACAGTGCGCGGAGCGGCGCCGGGTTGGGTAGCGCTGGACACTCTTGATCGACCACCGGAGCGCCCCCCACGCCAGGCGTTCCGCCGCTGCCTTTCCCACCGGTCGCCTTGGTACCGGCTGCTGCGTTTCCGCCTCCGGCGAGCGGGCCCGAGCCACCGGCAGGGCCAGCTTCTGCGCCGGCTTCTGCGACGGTGCGATCCGTGATGCCGCCGCCGCAGCCGATGACTCCCCACAGCGCCAGTGCCAGCTCGACTTGTCGTCTTGTCATTCTGTTCCTTCGGCGCCGTCGTTCGTCAGCACCGACTTCGAGGAGAGCACGTAACGTGCCAGCGACTCTGCACTCTACCTCACTCGGAAGCGCACGTGGGCCAGCCTCGCTCGGGGGCGCGTTGGTCGAAGCGCCGGCTAGGTTGCCCGAAGTCTCGCACACTGTCCGGAAAGTCGGACAGCTCAGGCGAAAATGCTCCGATGCTAGCGCGAGCCGCCCGGCTTGCTCGCGGCAGCCAGCGCCTTCTCGCGCAGCGCCCACGCTTCGGGCGCAAGGACCCCTGCGGGATGACGACGGGCGTAGCGATTCAATGTGGCCAGCGCCGCCGTCGCATTGCCGGCAGCCAGCGCCGCGCGCGCTTCGTCCAGCAGCTTGATCTCGTCGCGGACCCCGTCGGAGAGCGGCGCGGAGGCGCTGGCCAGGTTGCGCGCTCGCTTCGCTACCGGCTGCTCGGTGACGGTCTCCACGCTGGGCGTGGGCGCAGGCCCTTTCGGAGCCGGCATCGCTGAGACACTCAAGGCGCGCTGCTCGCGAGGAGGTGGCGGATTTTCCTGGCCTGCTGGCGAGCCTAGGGCAAGGCCTACCGCGATGCCCACCGTCAGGATGCCGCCGGCCGCCCAGGCCGTACCGACGCCCAGCGTGGAGAGCCCCAAACCGAGGCGCATGTGACGCTGAAGCCCGCGGCTAGGTCTTTCGCGCTTGCCCGCGTCCAGCAGCCAGCGCTCGAAGTCGGTGGACTCTCCCCGTTCCGGTTCGGTCATGGTCTTGCCTGTCTGAGTTGTCGTTCGAGCCGAGCTACCGCCTCGCGAAATGCCTCGCGGGCTCGACGCAGCCGCGACGCCACGGTACCCACCGGCACCTGCAAGAGCTGGGCGATCTCGGCGGTCGACACGCCCTCCAGCTCGAACAGGCAAAACACGTCGCTCGCTTCTGGGTCCAGCTGCAGCAGCACGCGATCCAGCAGGGCCAGCGCGCGGCGCTGGTCGGCGAGCTCGTCACTCTTGGGAGTAGCGAGCGAATGCAGGTCCATGTTCTCTTCGAGCTGGGTGCGCTGCGCCGCCCGATAGCTCGAATGGCCCAGACGTAGCGCCGTGGCGAGCAGGAAC
>JANNWK010000016.1:0-2177 GCA_031408355.1 Myxococcales bacterium | reverse complement strand
AGAACGGCGTCCCGGCCTATCTGATCTTCAACGACGCCACCCTGCTCGAAATGGCAGCACGCAAACCCCAAAACGAGGAGGAGCTCCTGCAGATCACCGGCGTGGGGCCGGCGAAGTTGCACAAGTACGGGGCGGCCTTTCTCAAGGTCTTGCGCTAGGCCCGCTCAAGGTTCGCGATAGAATCGGGGCACGCGGCGCGAAATGTCGGTCAGCACTTCCCAGGGGATCGTGCCGCGGCGCTCGGCTATCTCTTCGGCCGAGATCGTGTCCTGACCGAGCGGGCCCTTCTGGCTGCCCAGCACCACGCACTCATCGCCCACGCGCACGCCGTCAATCTCGGTCACGTCCAGCATGGTCATGTCCATGCTCACCGTGCCGGCCACAGACACGCGCTTGCCGCGGACCAAGAGCTCGGCGCGATTCGAGAGCGAACGCGAGAGCCCGTCCGCGTAGCCCATCGGGATCGTCGCGATGCGGCTCGTACGCGTGGCCTGCCAGGTGGCGCCGTAACCGACTGTCTCACCGCTCTGAACCTCGCGCACCGCGACCAGTTCGGTACGCACCTGCATGACCGGACGCAGTTCCTTGCAGACGCCAGCGCGCGGCTCGACCCCGAACAGCGCGATGCCAGGACGCACCATGCCCAGGTGAGCCCGGGGGCTCAGCAGAATCGCGGCGCTGTTGGCCGCGTGGCGCAGCGGCGGGTCGATGCCCAGGCCCTTCAGCACTAACGTCGCGGCGTCGAACAGGTCGAGCTGCGCGTTGACGGATTCCGGGTCGGCACCATCGGCGCAAGCAAAGTGAGTCATGAGGGCGCTCACCCGCACCTCGCGATGCTGGAGCAGCGCCTCGGCCATCCTGGGGACGTCCTTCGGCCGCACTCCCAGGCGCGACATGCCCGTGTCAATCTTGACGTGCACCGGGACGGGTTCGGCGCTGCTGTAGCGCACCTCGTCCGCGAGCGCTTCGACCTGAGAGGGGTCGTGCAAGACGGGCGTGAGCGAGTGCCGCAACACTTCGCCGAAGGCGCGCCCGAAGTAGCCGCCCGTAACCAGGATCGGCACGCGGATGCCGGCCTCACGCAGCTCGATGCCCTCTTCCAGGAGCGCCACGCAGATGCCGGTAGCGCCCGCGCGCTCCAGCGTCCGAGCCACACCCTTGGCACCGTGGCCGTAGCCATCCGCCTTGAGGACCGCCCAAACCTCGGCTCCGCCGGCCAGGCGCTGTACGACCCGCAAGTTGTGGCGCAGATTGGCCAGGTTCACCTCGGCGCGCGTCGGCCTAACGGCGTCGGCCGGCACCGCCCGCTGCGGCCGGAGCACGCGAGGCAAGGGGGTAGCAAGGGCCGAGGCGGCGGGAGCGAGCGCGGAAAGTGCCGGGTAGCGCGACGTCATCGTCTCCAGCGTCATCGGTTAGCCTTTCGAGCCGTCGTGCGTCAACTTAATCGCCGTCTTTGGGTGGGCGAGGGTCGGAGTCGCGTCCGCTCTGGCTGCATGTGGTCCACCGGGGACGGATTCAGCCTGCTCGGGCGCATCATTCGAAGCAACGCTGCATGCAGCGTCGGTAATCCGGATCGCAGCTCGCGCAAGCGCCACTGGCGGACTCCGCAGGGCAGGCCTCGCCGCACTTTGCGAAGGCGCTTCGACAATCGGTCGCGCAACTCTCGCGAGGCGCCGCGCTCGGTGCTGCGCCACCGGTACCGTTGCCAGGTGGCGGCGCGCTGGCGTTCACGCGTGTGGCAATCGGCGGCGGCGGCCCGTGCACGCTGGTGGGTGGCGGTACGACCAAATAGAACTGCCGGGTTTCGTCGCGCTGCTTGGCATCCAGCTGGAGCCGAGGCCCCGAGCCGTCCCCCGTCGAGAACGACCGCACCCGCCGGGCCGCGTAGTCCAGGCGGTCCCTGGGCTGCCCAAACGTGTACTGCTTGAGCCACGAGACCCAGCACGCCTGGCGATGGCCGCTCGCCACCTCAAGCTCCAAATCCAACCTGTAACAGTGCTCGAAGCGCACGCTCCCCTCGTGGATAGACTGCACGCTGGGGCCGCAGCCCGAAAGCGCCCAAAACCAGAGCGGAAGGCCGACCAGCGCGGGCCCTGCAACCGTTAGCCAAGAGCGCCGCCTCACGCCGTCAGCCTACCACGCGCCCGAGGTGCTATGTGGAAGCTCGTGTTCACAGG
>JANNWK010000015.1:0-3529 GCA_031408355.1 Myxococcales bacterium | reverse complement strand
GACGATGAGTCCGCCGCCCATGCCAGGCCCGGTGCTGCCCGAAGGGGTGAAGAACGCGCAGCCCTGGAAAAAGGGCGGCTGTCGGGTCTTGACGCAAACCTCCCGGTCGCCGCCGCCCGAGACCTGGCCGATAGAATCCTGCACCACCGCGGCGTAGCACGTTCGCCCGGCCTTTTCGGCGGGGCTACGCAACTCCAGGACGCCGCCCTTCGCGAAGGCCCGCGTGGCAACCGGGACGGGTGACGGCTGCTCCGGCTCTGCAGGATCCTTGGTCTGGAAGAGCCGCACGAGCAGCAACCCGGTATCGAGATCGTCGGAGGCCGCCCCGAGCTTGAGCTTGAAGACGAAGCGATCCTCCAGGTCATCAAGGCAGGGGTCCTGATCGCGCGCGAGGTCCCAATCGGCACTGACCAGGCCCTCAAACGAGGGAGGTTTCGTGTCCAAGCCCGCCTGAACGGAGAAGGCGACGCTGCGGCCGCGCCCAACGCTCCCGCTGCTCACGCCGCGCAGGCCTGGCCAAGTCAACACGTGCTCTCCCGGCGCAAGCTCGCGCTCCGGCGTGGCGTGCAGCATGGCCTCCGCGTCGTCGTAGAACACGGAAAGCGCCACATCCGCGCCTGCGCCATCGACCAGCGTGACGGGCTCGTCGTCGTAGCGGGCGGGCGCTCCGTACTGCGCGGACAGCAGGGAATTGGGCGGCACCCCGCTGACGCCGGTCGGCGGGAACGTGAGTTCGACGTCTGGGCGGCCGCAGGGCGCCGCGTGAACCGACGCGGAAACGCAGGCGGCCAGGCTAAAGAGCGCCAGGCCGAGCTGGGTGGGGGAGGTCATTGGCACGCGATATCCGCGCACGCTCCTAGCATCTCGCGCCGGTCGCCGTCGCTGTCCAAGTCGAACTCGTCCACGCAACAGTAGCCGTTGTCCAGGCAACACTGCTCGAGCTCGGCGGACTCCTGGTGCTTGCGCGCGGTCGCAGCGCATTCGGGCGGCGGATCTTGCTCGCGGCAGTGGCTGAAGCCTTGCCCGTCCGCCGCACACTCCTGTTCGCCCCAGAACGTGCAGTAAGGGTTCTGACAGACGCGCACGCTCCCCGGGATACAAACATCACAGCGACGCGGGCACTCGCTCAGCTGTCCGGCCACGCAGAAGCGCGAGCCGCCGCCCGCGCAGGCTTGGGCCGGGAGCTCGTCCACGGCTCCGTTGCAGTCGTCGTCCAGGCCGTTGCAGACCTCGGGGCTGGGCTGGCAAGCCACGGGCGGAGCGTCGGGAGCGTCGGGCACAGGCCGTGGAGGCTTGGGCACATTGGTTCCCGAACTCGGCGTTGGGTTCGGCGTTGGGTTCGCGCTGTCCCCGCCGGTCCCCAGCGCGTCGAGCTCGCCCGGGTACAAGCCGGTTCTGGCGCAAGCCACCGCGAGCGCGCCCAACGTCAGGGCGAGCACGCCGCGCGCTAATTTCGCCTGGCACACGATTGGCAAGGACAAGACCCTCATCACGTATAACATCGCGCGGCGGCGGTCCGGGTGATCACCCACATGAAAGCTCAACCACTAGCCTCTGCACTATTCGTGCTTTGCCTTGCCCCGCTGCTCAGTTCGCCCCGGGCGAGCGCACAAACCCCCGCGACGCCTCAGGAACTCGAGCCGCCCCCACCCCCGCCGCCAGGGCCACCGCTGCTGCCCGCGCCGCCCCCCGCGGTGCCGCCACCCCCAACGCCGGTTAACGCCCCACCCCCAACGCCGGTTAACGCTCCGTCTCCCCCGGCCCCCGCGCCGGCCTTGCTTGGTCCTCGCCACCGGGATGCCCACCACGACCGAGTGATCTTGGCGCCCACGGCCGAGACGAACCCGAGCGGCTCCTTCTACGCCACCAGCTACGAGATCGTCTTGCTCCAGCTCGGCTACTCGCTCAGCGACACCACCCAACTGTCGCTCACCGCGACGCCACCGCTCGGCGAGGCAGGGATCATCCCTGCCGACATCAGCGTCAAGACGGTGGTGCTGCGTGAACCGCACGCCAGCGTCGCCCTGATCGCTTCGGCCTCCGGCCTGCTCGGCTTCGAAGAGTTCAGCGGCTTCCTTGGGCGCGCTGGCGGCGCCGTCACCCTGTGCAGCGAGCCCGAGCGGTGTGCGCTCAGCGTCAGTGTCGGCAGCAACCTCGCCCTCGCCGGGCCGGCGTCGGTTTGGTTCAACGGGGTCGGCGTTACGCTACGCCTGAGCGGGCTGGTGTCGCTCCTGGCAGAGTTCGACACGCTGCTCCCTCTCGGCGAGCCAGTCGGTGAAGCCAACGGCGTACTCGGCGGAGCCGGCGTGCGTCTCTCTGGACGAGCTTGGGGCGTTGACCTCGCGGTCCTACGCGCTGGCAAGGCGCAGGCTCAGCTGAGCCCCTTCGTCCCTTTCCTCGCGGCTACCTACCGCTACGTGCCGTAGCAAAGAGCCTCCGAAGGGCTCAGCGCCTATTGCAGCTCAGTTTGAGTGGATGCTGCCGAGGTGCGGCCCGACCTGCAGAAGCTGTCGTGGCGGCACCCGGTACAGGCTGCGCGGGGGTGGGCTGGAGCGTCGTGGCAGGGCGCCGCCGCAAGGGCATTGGGTCCTGCGGGTGGGGCGTTGGGCGGCGTCGTGCTCGGGACGCACGCGCTTCGGCACACGGCAGGCGTCGTGGGTGTGCGCGGCGCCGCGACCGCCCCGGTTGATTGGCCTTGGGCTTTCCAACCCGCGAGTGATATGACCCGCGCCGAGGGACATGCGTTCGAACAATCTGCTGAGAATGGGCGCGCTGGTCGGAATGGGCGTTGCCGTGGGAGTCGCCGCGTGCGGCTCTCGCGACGCGAGCAAGCGGGCGCCGCACCGAGACTTCTCGGGTGCGGGCGAGACCGGCGCTCAGAGTGGCAGCAGAGCCACCGGCGAAGGGGGCGAGCCGAGCGGGCCGGGTGGCAGCGACACAGGCGGCGCGTCGGGTGCTGGGGTGAACGCGGCGGGCGAAGGCGGCTCGACGCCCATCGTTGAAGTTGGCGGTGCCGCGGGCACGGACGCCTTGGGTGGTGCCGCCGGCGCGACTGATCCCGGCCCGCGCGAGTGCGCGACCGGTGCGGCCGACTGTGACGACAATCACGACGACTGCGAGACGAACACCGCCACCGACGCCACGAACTGCGGTCGCTGCGAGCGCGCTTGCGGCGCCACGGCAACCTGTTCGAGCGGCCTGTGCGGCGCTACCGTGCTGCTGAGCCCGGCCGGCGACGCCAATTGGTGCGACGGTGTCCTCAGCGCCACCACCGCGTACATGGTCACCTGCTGGGGCGGTTTTACGGAAGTGCGCACCACCCCGCTCGCCCTCGGACAGAGCGTCCTTGGTACTCAGATCGCGAGCTACTACGTTCCGGTCGTCGCAGCGCGCGGCATGTTGATCGACGGGAACGACGTGCTCTTCGGCATGGAGGGGAGCCCCAGCTACCTGTACAAGTTCCCGCTCAACGCCGACGGTCCGGAAGACGTCACGGTGGCCTACACCTTCGAGAACGCGACCCGCTTCG
>JANNWK010000014.1:0-7376 GCA_031408355.1 Myxococcales bacterium | reverse complement strand
GCGACACGCTTGTTGGTCGGAGCGCGACCTGCCAGGTCACGCTGGACGACCCGCTCGTTTCCCGCGAGCACGCGCGGATTCGCATCAGCGGTGCGGACGCGGTGGTCGAGGATCTCGGCTCACGCAACGGCGTTCAACTGGGCGGTCAACCCATCTCCGGCGTAGCACCGCTGAGCAATGGGGACCGCCTGCGCATCGGGACGCAGGAGTTCGTCTTTCTGGAGGTGCCCGCCACCGGGGAGCGACCCGGCCGGGGCTCGCTGCGCCAGACGGGCTTCATGTGCCACTGCGCCTCTTGCGGACGAACCTACCCGGCTGAGCTGCTCGCTTGTCCAGCCTGCGGCGTGAAGGACCGAGTCGAGGAGGACACCCTGACGGGCAGTCGCCAGCACGACTGGGCCCTGGAGCTCGCCGGCGAGGCCGTTCAGCGGGCACGAGCGGGGGGCGTTCCCGTGGATGTGGAGCGCGTCTTGGCTCACGCGCGGCTCGCGCTTGAGCAGCGACTGGCGGAGGGCGGGGCGGTGGATCGCGGGCTCTTGGACGGGATAGGACTCGCAGCGGCAGAGGTCGCCAGGGCTCGAGCTGAAGCCAGTTGGGGCCGCTGGATGCTCTCGATCTACGCGTCGCTGGGTCTGATGCCGCCCCCAGCGTTGAGCGAGGAGCTCAGCCAACTGCCCGAGCCGGAGCGACGGCTGCTCGCGCCCGCGGCACAACGCGCCGCGGAGAGCGCACGGGATGGCCAGTCGGTAGCGGACAGCGCGGGCCTTGAGGCGTTGACGCGACTGTTTGGAGGCGCCGCGCCTTGAAGCACGTGCTCCGCTACCAGCACCAGGATATTGAGCTTTCTGAGGGGAAATTCGTGATGGGCCGCGCCGCCAGTTGCCAGCTCTCGCTGGACGACCCGCTGGTGTCTCGGCATCACGCTCAAATCAGCGTCGCCGGGGACTTGGTTGAGGTCGAGGATCTTGGTTCCCGCAATGGCGTCAAGGTCAACGGCGAGCTCATCACCGGGCGCTACGCCGTCAAGCACCACGACGAGATCCTGATCGGCAGCCAGGAGCTCAAGTACGTGGCACGCCGCGACAACATGGGCGACACGTTGATCCAACCGGCCACCGAGCGAGTCCCGACGTTTGGCCTGCTCGGCATTCTCGCCGACAAGGCGTTTGCTCTGGGGCGCGCGGACGAGGCCGAACGCTTGCTGATGGAGCTGCTGGAGCAGGTACTGGGCGACCTGGAATCGGGGCGCGCCGTCAGGCCCGACCTTTTCGAGCGGGCCACCCACTATGCGATGCGGCTGGCGGCTACCACCAGCAACGCTCGCTGGATCGAGTACATTTTTCGCGCGTTCGCCAGCGTTCGCCGTCCCTGTCCGGCCGGCATCGTGGACGAACTTTATTCGCTTGTTCGCCGCGTGGACCGCGTCAATCTCGGTGCGCTTCGCACCTACATCGAGGTCTTGCGCGAGAATTCTGGGACACTGGGTCCGGCGGAGCGCTTCCTCTTCAGCCGCATCGAGGGGCTTGAACGACTGGTCGCGGCCAAGTAGCCGGCAGCGGCTCCCGCGGAGGCCTCGACAGCGTTCCTCGCGGGCGGCTACGCTGGCAGGGTGAGTTCTCCTTCGGATGACCGCACCGAAGACGCCGGCACTGAAGAGCGCATGCGCTTCTGGCTTGAGTACCAGGGGCAGACGCTCGACCTAGCTGTTGGCGTAGTCCTCGTGGGACGGAGCTCGGGTTGCCATATCGTGCTGGACGACGGCCTGGTGTCGCGGCGTCACGCGCAGTTCCTCGTGAACGCGAAGGCTGCGCTGGTGGAGGATTTCGGTAGCGTCAACGGCGTGTACGTTAACGGGGAGCGTGTGGCGGGCCAACGCACGCTCCGTGACGGGGATCGTGTATTGGTCGGCAAGCAAGAGTTTCTGCTCCGAAGTGCCTTGCAAGCAGCCCGCTCGATCACCGTTCCGGAGCGTTTTGGAGCGGAGACGCTGCACGGGGCGACGATGCCGCGCGCGCGTCCCGAGCCCGAAAAGGACCGCGACGAGCTGACTCGGCGCGCTGACGCGCTTGAACTCTTGTGTGGCGTCGCGGACAAGGTGCTCGTGTTGGGCCGCGGCGACGAAGCGGAGAAGCTGCTTGAAGCGGCCCTCACCAACCTGTTGACTCAGGCGCAGCAGGGGGCGTCCCTGGCGCCTGCCTCGCTCGCGCGGGCCGCCAGCTACGCCGTGCGGATCGCCGACGCTACGGGGCGGCCCCGCTGGGTCGACTACTGCTTCGCGCTCTACTCGCCGCAGTCACGGCCTCTGCCCGTGGACGTGGTCGATCAATTGCATTTGGTGGTGCGCAAGGTTAACGGCGTCGGCCTGGCCCTGTTTCGGGGTTACTTGGAGAGGTTGCGGGGCGCGGCGGCTGGTCTTTCGCCGTCCGATCGCTTCGCACTCCAGCGGCTCGAGGGGCTTGAGCGGCTGATTTTGCGCTGAGTTTCGCCTGGCGCCCCAGCCACAGCTCCGCCGCATCGGCGATGAGCGCGCGTAGCTCGGGATCGTCCACGCAGTCCAGACGCTCGCGTAGCTCACTGGGGATGGCTGCGCGCGCGGCGGGGCTCCGCTTGGGCGCTTTTGGGGGGCCGGAAATCTCCTGACGAATTCGGAAGCGCAGCGACTGCATACCGAGCTTCAGGGGCTTCAGCCGCTCCATCAGCTCGTCTGACAGCATCGAGAGCTCCTGAGCCCACGGGGCCGATGCGACGTAGATCGTCAATACGCCGGCGGAGAGTCCGCCCGGCTCGGTGCGACGCGCCACGCGGTCGCCCACCAGACGCCGCCACGTCTCACGGTCCACGGCGACCTTCCCGCGCCGCGCCGAGACGACGCGTGCACCGTCGAGCAGCTCGCCGAGCATCTGTGGGCGAGAGCGCGGTTTCACGCGTGGGAGCCGACCGTCGCTGCGGAGCGGCGTCAACGCGCTCGGGCAAATACCTCGCCCCGCTCTCCGGATACGCGGCGTTCTGGGCTACTCGCCGGAGCCGCCGAGCCATGCTACGAGCAAAGCTTGCTGAGGAAGGTCGCTTGACGGTTCCCCGACGTGCCGGCTCAGCGCTGGTAGCGCTGCTGCTCGCCTTCGGCCTCGGTTGCGGCCCGGGCCCTGCCAGTCGGGTCGCCCTCGGCGGCGCCAGCCAGCTGGAGCCCCGCGCGCCGCGCAAGCCAGCTCTCCCGAGCGAGCCCGCGGTCACGCTCAGTGCCGACGAGGCGGCGGCCGCCGACCAGGCTCCGGTGGTGGAGGTGTCGGCGCAAGGCTCGGTGGACGTCACCGCTCCAGCAGCGGCTGCCGGCCCCTTCATTCAGCGCGCACCGGCGGTGGGTGACGTCTGGGTCCGTCTCACGGACAGCGACTTCTCGGTCGCCGCGGTATCCCTGGTCGGGGGCGGCTCTACGACCATCGACGTGCGCGTCGTGAGTCATCAGGAGCTTCGCTTCGAGGTGCTCGCTGTCGCGGAGGGCAGCGTGTCCAAGCTTGCGCTGCACTACGTTGACGCTCGGAGCACTACGCAGATGCTTGGCGAGGAGCTACCCGAAACCGATGCCGTCTCAGGCAAACGCTATCTGGTGACGTTCTCGGCTGGCAAGCCGAGCGTGACGACACAACGGGGCCAGAAGCCGCCGAGCGTAGAACTCGACACCGTGCAAGACGACGCCGATGAACCCAGCCAGAACCAGCTCGCCCTGAAGGAACTCGCCGGCTTGTTGGTGCTTGGCAAGGGGGAGCTCTCGTCCGCCGCCGCGGCAGCGCTGGCTGGGGGCGACCAGAAAGACGTCAAGCTCACCTCAGCCAAGGCCAGCCTGCGCACGCTCAGCCAGTCGCCCCCGGGCGCCGGCAACGCTGTGCTCGACGTCAGCTACGTCCTTTCCGGCACCACGAAGGCCGACGGGCTCAAGATGCACGCCGTGCTCGGCGGCAGCGTCGTCGTGGGTCCCAGCCCCCTGCGCATCCAGGCCTTCAGTGTCAGCGGTCCGATCAGTATTGGGGTGGCGGATCCGAACGGCGGCCGGATGGATGGCACCGGTAGGATGAAGATGGACGTCAGCTACCGCTACTGAGCGGGCGGGTTCCCGCGTCTCTCGTCCGGGGCTTTTCGGGGGGCGAACGGCGGACCTTGGGTCGGAACGAAGATTGTTGACCTCCTGAGGGCGGGTGGCGCGGCTTCCCACCACGAGTTCCGGAGGTCCCATGAAAAATCAGTCCCCGCCCCCCGTCAGCCGGACCGAGCGGCGCGGCCCTCGCCCGCGCACCCACCTTCAGGGCGTCAGCGGCTCGCTGCTCGTTCTCGGCCTCGTCCTGGGCTGCAGTGCCGCCGGCGACAAGGGCATGGCCAGCGGCGGTAGCGGTCCCGGGACGGGCGGCACCGCCGGGACGGGTGGGGGTGGCGCCTTGCCAGTTCCCGTCGCCACCACTTGCGACGCGCACCTCCCGCAGCGGGTGGTCCTGCTGAGCGACTATCAGGCTTCGAATGCCACCCGAGGGCTACTGGGGGATGCGGCGCTCAAGGACACGGCGCCCACGGCGGAAGAGAAGCCCTTCACACTCAAGGGGTTTGTCATCAGTTCGGCCTTCTTCAGCACGCGCCTCGGTTGGGCCGAGTTCGCGGCCACAAGCCTGGACGCGCGCTTCACGGAAGTGACCGGTTGCGCCGAAACGGCCGACGATGCCTGCGTGCAGCAGTTTCTGGAGCGCTTCGCGAAGAGCGCGTTTCGTCGCCCGGTCAAGCCTGAAGAGATCGCGGATCTCATGCTCGTGTACGCCGCCGGCAAGCCGGTGGACGCCAAGACCGGCGTAAAGCTCGCGGTCGAGGCGATCCTGGCGGCGCCGTCCTTTTCGCTCCGCACGGAGTTCGGCACTCCAGACGCTTCCGGGCGGGCCGTGTTGACGCCGCACGAGGTGGCCAGCGAGCTATCGTTCCTGCTCACCGATAGCGTTCCGGACGCCGAACTCATGGCCGCTGCAGATTCAGGCAGCCTGGCGACACCCGAGGGCTTGACACTACAGGTTCAGCGGCTGCTGGAGAGCCCGCTGGTGCAGGCCAGTTTGGGCAAGACGCTCCTGTCCGCCTGGGACATCGACGCCGTGTTCGGCGCCAGCAAAGATCCCACGCTTTTCCCCGAGTACACGGTCGCGCTGCAGGCCAGCATGTATCGCGAGACCGAGCTGTTCGTGAAGGACAAGCTTTGGGGCACGGGTCCCCTGTCCGACCTCCTGACCTCCCAGTCGACCTTCGGCAATGCGACGATCGCCGCTCTCTACGGGGTGCCGCACACCGGAGCCACGCCGAGCGACTTTGTGCAGCTCACCCTGCCGGCCAATACTCGCGCGGGCCTCTTCACCCAACCGAGCATGCTGTCCATGCGGGCGGGCGCCGACGTGACCTCGGTCGTGGGGCGCGGGCTCTTCGTGCGTGGGGCGCTGCTCTGTCTTCCCAAGACACCCTCGCCGCCCGCCTCGGTGCAGGCCAAGGTCGAAGAGCAGGTGAATGCCAGTGGGACGCGGACGCAGAAGGAGCTGGCGAACGAGCGAGCCACAACCCAACCCTGCGGCGGCTGTCACGCGCAGTTCGACCCCATGGGCCTGATGCTCGAGAACTACGATCCAATCGGCCGCTACCGCAGCGATATCGGCGGCGTGCCCGTGGATAACACGGCCGTCTTCGGTGACGCGGTCGGGGCGTTCGTCGGAACGTACATGGGGATCGCGGAGTTCGCCCAGGTGGCGGCCACCTCACCTGAGTTCAAGAACTGCCTTTCGCGGCAGCTCCTGGCCTACGGCCTTGGGGACGAAGAGCTTACGACCGACAGCTGCGCCGTGAGCGAAACAACGAGCAAGCTCCCGGCTACCAATACGACTTTCAGAGATGTCGTGAGGGAAGTGGCGCTCGCACCAGGACTCTGGGTACGCAAAGTGGAGGCAGCACAATGAGCCGGTACAAACTCTCGCGTCGCAACTTCTTGGCTGGTGTCGGCGGAGCCGCCGGGCTGGGCGCTTTTCTGAACAACCTAGAGGCCCAGGAAGCAGGCCCCGGCGAGCTGCGCCGGCTGCTGTTCGTGCAGCGCCCTGTGGGCACCTGGCCGCCGAACTGGTTTCCCAAGGGCTCCGGGCAAAACTACACGTTGTCGCCCATCTTGCAGCCGCTCGCTGCGCACCGCAACGAAATGGTCGTGTTCGAGCCCTTTCTCAAGCTACCGCATGAAGGCTCAGCGGGCGGTGGTCACGAGCGCGGCACGGTACTGATGCTCACCGGCGCGCGCTGCCCCAACCTCTACCCCGGCAACGGCGGCGACGACCCGTACGCCGAAGGTCCCAGCGTGGACCAGCTGTGGGTCAAGCAGTCGCCCCTGCTGCAAGGGCCCCCGATAGAATCGCTGCAAGTTGGGTGTGACCAGCGCGCCGACACGACCGAGGTTTCGACCCGCAACATGTCGTACGCCGGCGCCCACCAGCCGATGAACCCTTACTACCAGCCAGCGGAAGCGTACCTGCGCGTCTTCGGTTCGCTCATCCCAGGAGGCTCCACGGAAGCGCTAGCCGCCGCACGCCTGCGCAAGCAGAGCGTCCTCGACTTCACCCTGAAGGATTTGGCCCGCCTGCGCACGCTAGCGCCGGCCTCTCAAGGTATCACGCTCGACGCTTACGAAGACGCGATCCGCGCGGTGGAGAAAGAGCTCGACGCCAACACCAGCGATCCCATCTATTGCGGCGTCGCGGCGCCCCCCGAGCAATTCACGATCGTGGACCAAGGCGATCCCTACACCGCCGGCGGCGCTGCCGAGCGCGACGACCAGAAACACGAGCGCATTGGACGCGCCCACTTCTCCGTGATCAAGGCGGCGTTCCGCTGCGACCTCACGCGCGTCGCCACCTTCCAGTGGTCACCAGGCACCAACCACGTAAGCTTCGGCGGCATGTGGGATCCAGATCCGGCTCTGTTCAAGATCCACCACGGCGTCAGCCACGGCAATTTGGGTGGCGACGCCAACATTCAGAACTTCATCACCAAGGTCGAAACCTGGTACGCCCGCATCCTGGGCGACTTCGTGACCGAGCTGAAGGACACGCTCGACGCCACCGGCAAATCAATTTTCGAGACCACCCTGCTGCCCTACGTCACCGAAGTGGAGACGGGCGCGCACGGCTGGGAGGGCATGCCCTACCTGCTCCTGGGAGGCGCCAAGACAGGCCTCATCGGCGGGCAGCTGGCCGCCAACGCCGGCGGCGGGCGGCGCTCCACCAACGACTTGTGGATGGCCTGCGCCAAGGTCTTCGGCCTCAACGACTTCGTGCTCGGCGATAGCGACATGCACACGACGGCGCTGCCCGGCCTGTTCGCCT
>JANNWK010000013.1:0-8507 GCA_031408355.1 Myxococcales bacterium | reverse complement strand
CCGCCGGCAGACCAAGGCGGCGCAGGAGCCGCCAAATGAACGTGTGATGGAGGTCGAAGATCTCCCGCAGGCGCCCAGGCTCCGCGACCGGCGGCACTCGGGTCGTGCTGGCTAACTTCAACGGCATGGGCTCTATCGGAGAGTAATGGTTGGGGATGCCCAACCGATCACAAAAATATCTCGAGCTCGATGTGCTCGGATGTGGGCGAAATCAGCTGCAACTCCAGCGACGCCCAGGATCCGTGAACGCCGGGCGCAGCGCCGAGCACCTCGGGGCTCCCGGGAGGATTTTGCTACCTGCCGCGTAAATCAAAGGATGTGGACCGTGCGCTGGCTGGAGGGTTTGCTGGCTTTCGCAATCTTGGCGCCTTGCCGGCTCGCGGAGGCGGCGCCCACCGTTCACACCGAGACGGAGGCAGAGAAGCGCGAACGGGGCGTGCTCTTGGCGCAGGCACTGCCGGAGGCCGTGCTCTTCAGATCCGTACCTGCGCTTGCGCCCGTCGTGATCGGCATGGGCGCCTACGAGGGCTACCTTGGCGTGCGGTATGGTTCACCCCTGCTGGCAGCGGGCGGCGCCAGCATGATCGCAGGCGGCGTTGGATTTTATCTCGCCTCGGAACGACACAACTACGAGCTCGTATTGGTCGCTTTGCAAGCGGGGATGGGCTTCCTCTACCTGGGGCCGCCCTTCGAGGCGCCGCACCCGCGCTGGCAGATCCCGCTAGCCACCGGCCACTTCGTTACCACCGCGCTCGCCTCCCTCAATTTTGCGTACTCCACCCACCCTGGTCGGTCGCGCTTGGTTGCTGACTTGCGGCGCGTACGCACGCCCGCAGGGCGCCACGGCTTGTCGCAGGTCGAGCTGCTACGGATAGAGCGCGACCTCTACGACACGGACCCATTTCTCCCCGGCTGGCTCTTGGGACTTCCGACCATCGCAGGCGGCTTGCTTGGAGCCATTCCGATTCTCCAAACCGACGTTGCCGGTCGCGACAAGCCACTCATCGCGGCGTTCGCTGGGTTCTCGCTCCTTCACGGCCTCGGTCTGGCGTTCGCTGCCACGCCGGCAGATCACTACCGAACGGCGCTCGGACGCGCAGGGCTCTGGGCCACGTGGACGCCAACGGTCGGCGGCGTCTCCGTCGTTGGCGGGTTCGACTAGCTAGACCGACGCTCGTTCCGCTAAGTCTGGAATAGTCTTGATTTCGCGAAACCTGAGACGGTCGACCTAGCCTCAGACACTCACTCTCATGGTGCGACCCACAACGGGCAGAGCTACCGCGAGCGGGGCACGAATTGGGCTCGTGGCGCTGTGCGGCGCGCTGGTCGGCTGCCAAGGCGGGCTCAGCGGGGACGGGTCGCGCCCCGGAGCGGGCCCCTTTGGGCCGTCGGGCGGCGCGGCAGGCGTCGGAGGGGCTTCGACGCTGGGCCAGTCGGCCTTGGATAGCCCAGGGCCCATGCCCATCCGACGACTCAACAAGGACGAGCTGAATAACACGCTTCGCGATCTGCTCGAAGACGACTCCCAGGCTGCAGCGGGTCTTCCTGCCGAGAGTCGCGGGCTGTCCGGCTTTATCGAGGCGGGCCAAGTCTCCGTGGTGGACGCAGAAGGTCTCTTGGCGATGAGTGAGCGGGTGGGCAGCCGGCTTGCGGCCAAGCTGCCCGGCCTCTTGGGCTGCGGCGCAGGCGGCGCCGACGAACAGGCCTGCGCCAGGAGCTTCTTCACGAGCTTCGGTCGACGCGCGTACCGGCGCCCGCTCAACCCGAGCGAGCTGAACGAGCTGGTCGACTACGTCGCGGCGGTCAAAGTGGATCTCGGCTACTCCTTTGAGAACGCCGTGCGCACCGCTATTCAGGCCATGCTGCAGAGCCCGGCCTTTCTCTACCACTGGGAGCTGGGGGCCGAACCCGCCCGGGTTCAAGCCGGCGTCGTCCCACTCACGGCTCACGAATCCGCAGCTCGCTTGTCCTACTTCTTGTGGGGCAGCATGCCGGATGCCGCGCTCTTCGCTGCCGTCGATACGGGGCGGCTGGCCTCCGCGGCAGACGTCGCGCGAGAGGGGCGGCGCATGCTCGCGGAACCGAAGGCGCGCTCCACCATCGCGCGTTTTCACTCGCAGTGGCTCAAGCTCGAGAAGCTCGCTGACCTGCAGAAGGACCCGGTGCTCTACCCTGCGTTCAGCCCTGCGCTGGCCGGCAATATGGCCGAATCGAGTGCCGAGTTCGTGACGCGCACGATCCTTGACGGCGACGGCACGTTGGCGTCGCTGCTCACGTCCACCACCTACTACGTGAACGCCGAGGTCGCGAAGCTCTATGGGGTCACTGCGGGAGCGCAAACCGGGCTCATGCCGGTCAGCGTGCCCGGCAACCAGCGAGCAGGCCTGTTCACCCAAGCCGCCTTCTTGTCGGTTCACGCCACCGCGACCGACTCGCATCCGATCAAGCGTGGCCACAAACTCTACCAAGATGTCTTGTGCGGCAGCGTGCCGCCGCCGCCGGCAGCCATTCCTCCCGCCGGTGAGCCCACCGAGTCCCTGTCAACGAGGGAGACCTTCTCCCTACACGGCCAAGCAGCCTGCGCGGTAGGTTGCCATGCTCGATTCGATGGCTTGGGTTTCGCCTTCGAGCACTACGATGGCCTCGGCCAGTACCAGACCACGGACGGGGGCAAGCCGGTCGACGCTTCGGGCACGCTGGTCGCGCCCTCGGGCACAGACTCGTGGTCCTTCGCCAACGCCGTCGAGTTGTCGAGCGTCCTCGCCAGCTCCGAGGATGTTCGACGCTGCATTGGCAAGCAGTGGTTCCGCTTTGCCCTGGGCCGGATGGACCTGCCGGGCGACGGCGCGTCTCTGGCTTCTGCGCACGAGGCGTTCGCGGCCTCCGACCACAATTTGCGTGAGCTCATCTTGGGCGTGGCCGTGAGCCGCTCCTTTCTCAACCGCAGTCCAGCCGAAGGCGAGGTGCTCAAGTGACGCGCAACCATCTGACCCGTCGGGCGCTCTTGAGGACCCTGGGCGTAGGCGCTGGAGCGCTCCCGCTGCTCGACGTTTCGCGCTCTTTCGGGCAGGCGCGAGTCTATCCCAAGCGGCTTGTCGTCGTGGTGTGGACTAACGGCACTGTGCCGAGCGCGTTCTGGCCGACCGGCAACGGCAACACGCTGAGCGGCCTGACGTTCCCGAGCATCACCCAGTCACTTGCTCCCCATGCCGCCGATCTCACCTTCATGCGCGGCCTGGAGACGAAGAACTTCACCGACCTCGACGTGGGGGCCTTTGGTCACCAAACTTATGCGACCACCTTCACCGGCACGCGTGGTCGCCTCGTCCTGGGCGGCGGTGAACCGCGGTCTCTGGCAGTGAGCTCGTCCATCGATCAAGTCATCGCCGACGGTATCGGTCTAACTACCAACCTGCCAGTCCGTTCGCTCAACCTCGGAGTCCTGCGCGGGGGCAATCAGGACCACAACTGCTGCGTGTACAGGGGCGACGGAGCCCCCGTCGCTCCCGAGAGCGACCCCGCGGCAGCCGCCTCGAAGTTGTTCACGGGCATGCCCGGGCCAGAGATCCTGCGGGTGCGCGCTGAGCGGCAGAGCATGCTCGATTTCGTCGGCAAGCGACTCGCCGGCTTCGGCCAGAATCTCGGGACGGAGGACCGCCAGAAGATCGCCGCGCATCTGGATTCCGTGCGCGAGCTGGAGAAGCAGCTGGTGGCATTGGGCAACACCAACTGCGAGGGTCCAGCGCTGGGCGCTCTGCCCCAAGAGGTGCCGAACTATCCGGCGCTCTTGAATGCCCACATGGACATCATCACGGCGGGCATGCGTTGCGATCTGACTCGCGTCGCGACCCTGCAGCTTGGCGACTACAACGGGGACGGCATCATCTTTTCTTGGGCGGGCTTTAACGGCCAAGCCGTCGGCACGGATTTTGGCGGCAACAAGCTGCGCGATTGGCACGACGTCGCGCACACCCCGCGCGATCCTAATAACCCCGACAACAGCAACACGGACCACAAGGTCAAGTTGGACGCCTGGGTCGTTGAGCAGTTCGCAGCGCTCATTCAACGCTTCAAAGACGTTCCCGAAGGCGACGGCACGATGCTGGACAACACCGCCATCCTCTTCGCCAACCACATGACCGACGGGAGTCGTCACAACTGGGACGACCTGCCCTGGATCATGGCAGGCAACCTGGGCGGAGCGCTCAGCCGCGGGCGCCTCGTGCAAGCCCCCGCCGGTACCCCGAGCGCACACCTGTTCTCGGCGCTGGCCAAGGCCATGGACGTCGAGCTCCCCGGCGGCTCGTTCGGCGATCCGGAGTACGGGGGAACGCTGGCGGGCGTGCTGGCCTGAGGAGACTCAGCGACGCAGCAGCGCGGCCAGCGACTCGGCCGTGAGGATCCGCTCGCTCCACAATAGGAGCTGGTCTTCATCCGCCTGGTCAATGCCCTCGCGCTCCGCGCGCGGCACCTCACCAAACTTCAACTCAAGCTGTCGAAGCAGCACGCGGCGCGCGCCCTCGGCTTTACCCTCGGCTCTACCCTCGGCTCTACCTTTGGCTTCACCTTTGGCTTCACCTTTGGCTTCACCCTTGGCTTCGCCTTCAGCTTTCCATTGTTCTGCGAGGGTCATCAGTACTTGCTCCGTTTCGGGGGCCGCCGTGTGGAGGGCGGCGAGAAGGACTTGTGGCGTTAGGTCTTCGACGACCAGGGAAAGGTAGCGGAAAATCGTGAGGAGTGCCTCTTGGCCGTCTTCGGCGACTGCCAGGGCCCGCAGCGCCGGGCTGAAGCGCAAGAGCGACGCCCTGAACCCGGCAGGCGACCGGGCATCCCGCAGCGCCCACAGCGTCAGCGTAGGGACCAGCCCCAGCCCTCGCGACGACAACTCGTCGTCCGTCAGCCCGCTGATATCGTCCAGCACGAACCTCAGCTGCGGCGCGAACGGCGCAATTCCGGGCTGCGAGGCTAGGTCTGGGTCGAACAGATCCATTAGGCCCGTCCCCGCCGTCCAACCCGTCTCGCTGTGGTGGAGCAACACCGTCACCACGAGCGGCAGCGGCAGCGCCTGCCTGCCTGCTCCAGTCTGCGTCACGTGCTGGTCCAAGATCCGAACGGCGTACTTCAGAACGCGAAACGGCATTAGCTCGTCCACGCTGCTTTGGTGCTCAAACAGCAGGTACACGGCGCCGGGCTTGCCGGCCATTTCGACCCGAAAGAGTAGGTCCGACTGCGAGCTTGCGAGGCCGGTGTCGACGTAGCTCCCGGCCACCAACTTTAGCGTCGAAAGCTCAATGCGTGGCAGCAGATCGCGCGGCAACACAGCACGCAGCGCCGCCCGCGCGTGGTCAACGTTCGAGAACATCTTCCTGAACAGAGCGTCGTGGGGATTTTTTGGCTCGCTTGAGCGACGCACCTTCATGACCCACACCAGTCGGACGCTGCGTGCGCGGGTTGTGGAATTTCTAGTACGGCGACAACGCCCGAACCCGGCCGACGTCGCAACGGGTCAGGGTGGTGCAGACACGAGGCGCTGTTCGCTTTCAAAGAGGAAACGTTGGAGGGCTTCGGTGACGCGCTCCGGCTCCTCTTCGTGCGGGAAGTGGCCAGCATGCTCGAACCGCTCCACGCGCCGCACCGGAAACTCGCGCTCGAAGCGCGCGAGCGTTTCAGGGGGAAACGCCGAATCCTTCAGGCCCCAAAGGATCTGAAACGGGATCGAAGCCAGCTTTTCTCGTTCAGCCCAGATGGACTCGCAAAACTCGTGGCTGCCCTCCATGCTGCGAGCCAGCGCCCAGAGCACCAGCTCGCGCGAGCCAGCATCGGGAAAGAACTTTCGATACTGCTCAAAGTGACTCGGCGGCAGCTTCGACTTTCCCCAGGCGGAGCGCGCGAGCACGAAGGAGAAATTGAAGTTTCGGTAGAGGAAGCGAAACAAGCCGCCCCCGGCGAGCCGCGCGAGGCGCCTATTTCGAGGCGAATCACCGAAGCCCCACGCGAAGGAATTCAGGAGCGTGAGGGAACGTACTCGGCCCGGCTCCGCCAGAGCCAGCGGCAGCGCGAACGGTCCCCCAAAATCGTGAACGACAAGATGAAACTCACGCACGCCGAGCAGGTCCGGCAGCTGCGCAAAGCGCCGGGCGTGCGCCTCGGGGCGATAGTCGCCACCGGGCGGCCTGCCCGACAGACCGAAGCCGAGATGGTCCGGAGCGATACAGCGATAGCTCTTCGAAAGAGCCGCAATTTGGGCCCGAAACTCAAAAGACCACATCGGCGTGCCGTGCGAGAAAAGCACCACCGGTCCCTGGCCGACGTCGACCACCGAAAGCTCTTCGCCTGGAGCAAGCTCGAGGCGCCGACGCCGAAACGGAAATTCTTCGGCACTCACCCAGGCAGGCAGCGGGACCTCAGTCACGCCGCTAGTCAAGCTCGATCCCCGATCCATTGTCAAGTATCCTTGACTAATTCCCCGACTGCTCGGCGCTCTGAGCATTCATGTGCGGCTGCGGTAGCCCTTCAGGGCCTGCACGTCGCCACCCAGAATTCGTCGAACTCGGCGGTCCCCTGAGGGCTGATGATCGTGGCGAACTGGTCCGAGTTCTCCTGCGTGATCCGACTGGGCATTGCCGCGGGCACCGAAACGCCGTCTGCCCATAGCACTACCGTGCCGGTCTCGGGATCGACGTCGAGCTCGACAACGACAAAGGCGTCGTCGCCCACCGGGTACGGCCCTGCCAGGAGCTGCGCGGGGCTGGTCAGCAGGGCGTAGGCGCCTAGCTCGCGCGTTACCCCATCCAACGCTGAGATCGAAGCGTACACCGCCAGGTAGTCGGTGCCTCGGTAGTCGAGGTTGAGCCACATGAGAGCTCCGCCATACCCCGCGGGCGCAAAGCTCGCTGCCGCCGTTCGGTTCGTGTCACGCATCCTCACCCGGGCCTGAGTACGCCCGCTGAAATTCGTGGGCGGAAACGTGTCGAATGCCTTGGGGCTAGTGGATCGCCAAACGCCTCCCAGTACTTCCGACATGTCGAAGGGCTGCCCGCCTCGGATGACCCAGTCCGGCTGCGCATCACCATTTTCGTCCTGAGCCGTGGGGTCCGACGAGAAATCAGCCCGCCAGATGAAGGGCGCGACGCAGGGCAACGCAGGCAAACTACCGCCTCCAGCGTGCCCGCCCTGCGGCGAGCCCCCACCCCCAACGCCGGCGCTCCCCGCGCCCGCCCCACCTCGGCCCATATCGGTCCCTCCGTTGTCGCCAGCCTGCCTGGAGCCTCCGCCGCGCGCCACTGCGGAGCTCCCCGCATGCGCGCCGACGCCGCCCATCGACTCACCGCCCGTCAGCGCACCCATTGAACCCTCCGGGACAGGCTCGAAGCCAAACCGGCCACACCCAACGACAACGCAGGCCATCGCCCACGCGCTCGCGCGCGAAGAATTAAGAGGCGACATCGCTCGGAACGGGCAACGGCCGGGCCTGGTAAAGGTTAAGCATGCTTGAAGCTTGGGTCTGGACGCGACGGCTCAGACTGTCTCGAAGGAAAGTCCACGTTCGAGTATCCTTGACCAATGTCGTCTCACGGGGAAAGGCTCACCGCATTAAGGTCCAGACAACACGCGAGCTTGGGTTACTTGCTCATTCGCGCCGGTCAACACTGGAACGAACGAGCCCTCGCCGATCTCGGCCAGGACCGCCCGCTGGCGCGCCTCCGCGAAGCGCACACGCGCCTCATCCCATTGCTCATGTCTCCGGAGGGCATCCGCCTGACCACGCTGGCCGAACAGCTCGGCGTAACAAAGCAAGCGGTGCAGCCGCTCATCCTCGACCTCGTGGAACTAGGGCTCGTGACGACGCGAAAGGATCCGAGTGACAAGCGGGCTCGCCGCCTCGTCCTGAGCGAGCGAGGACTCCGGATCGCCGATCAGGGAACCCAAATACTTGAGAAAATGGAGGGGGACGTCCAGAAGCGGCTGGGCGCGAAGAAGACGCGAGAGCTGAAGAGCCTGATGCAAGAGCTCGCGAAGCACGTTTTCTAGCAACTGACGTGCGCAGGTCGCCGAGGTACGGACATGCCAAGCAGTGTTCGGCGTGCGGCAAGATCTCGGCTTTGGACGGCCCTAGTAGTCGGCGCAGCGCTCCCAGCCTGCGCCACCACCCGAACGACGACCAGCGTCCGCGCCCTGGCGGAGCCCACCACCGAGCGGGTGCGGTTGGTTCGCGCCGATGCGGCTCCTTTGCTGGGCAACTGGACCCAGCGGGATCACGCGCTCCTCGGACGGCTTTCTTTTACGGAAGCTTGCCAGATCGAAACCGTGCGGGTCGTGCGGCGAACGAAGATCACCGACACGCGCCCGAACCGTACCTACACCACGGCGGCCATCTTGACCGGTGCGGCGCTTTCCGTGCTGGGCACGGGCGTGCTCGCGACCTCGCAAGGCAAGAACGAGCGCGTGTTCTGCGGCGACGGCGTGGGCTCCCCCAGAAGCGGCGACACGTGCCATAGCGAGGCTGG
>JANNWK010000012.1:0-1813 GCA_031408355.1 Myxococcales bacterium | reverse complement strand
AACTCGAGCTGTCGGAGCAGCACGCGCCGTACGCCTTCAGCCTTGCCCTTGGCTTCGCCTTCAGCCTTGCCCTTGGCTTCGCCTTCAGCCTTGCCCTTGGCTTCGCCTTCAGCCTTGCCCTTGGCTTCGCCTTCAGCCTTCCATTGTTCTGCGAGGGTCATCAGTACTTGCTCCGTTTCGGGGGCCGCCGGGTGGAGGGCGGCGTGGAGAATTTGCGGCGTTAGGTCTTGGACGACCAGGGAAAGGTAACGGAAAATCGTAGAGAGCGCATCTTGGCCGCCTTCCGCGACTGCCAAAGCCCGCAGCGCGGCGCCCCAGCGCAGAAGCGACGCCCGAAACCTGCTCGGCGACCGCGCGTCCCGCAGCGCCCACAGCGTTAGCGTGGGCACGAGGCCCAGCGCTCGCGCCGAGAGCTCGTCATCCGTCAGCTCGCTGATGTCGTCCAGCACGAACCTCAGCTGCGGCACGAGCGGCGCAATGCTGGGCTGCGTCGCCAGCTCGGCGTTGAACAGCTCCGTGAGGCTCGTGCCCGCCGTCCAACCCGCTTCGCTGTGGTGGAGCAACACCGTCACCACGAGCGGCAGCGGCAGCGCCTGTTTGCCAGGGCCCGTCGCTCTCACGTGCTGGGCCAAGATCTGAGCCGCGTACTTCAGCGCGCGAAGCGGCATCAGCTCGTCCACGCTGCTTTGATGCTCGAAGAGCAGGTACATCACGCCGGGTTTGTCGACCGCTTCGACCATGAAGAGCAAGTCCGACTGCGAGCTTGCCAGCTCGGCATCGACGTAACTGCCGGCTACCAACTGCAGCGTTGCCAGGTCGATCCGCGGCAGGAGTTCGCGCGGCAACACGGCACGCAGCGCGGCTCTCGCGTACTCCACGTTTGAGAACGTCTTCCGGAACAGCGCGTCGTGGAAATTCTTGGGGCCGCTTGGACGACGCGGCTTCATCATCCATGACTGCTCGGACGCGCGACGGGCCGGTTGCGGGATTTTCGGGCGGAGCCGTTCGACTTGGGAGGCCTCGACGCGGGCGCGCTCGACCTAGACGACGTCACGGCGCGGCTGCGCGCCTGGCTGGCTCATGCCCGGCACGGCCACACGCGCAGACTGGTTCAACGCGAGCTTCAGCGCCTGACTTTCTGAAAATCTCGCCGCCGGCCACTTGCGTCGGCCCCGAAGGGCACGGCGCAGCGGTGGCTCGGCGGACGAGGGGTCCAGGGCGCTCGCCCGGGACACTGCTGGCGCCGTTCGTTCACACGAACGGCGCGAGGCGGACCAGGCTGGACTTTGGAGCGTCACGCGGAGCCGGGCCGTGACCCGAACTCCTTCTGGACGTCCTCGCGAGAGGAATGCCCAAGTCTTCGCGCACCGGGCCCCGTTGTTGTTGTTGTGGTTCGACGGGGTGTTGTTGTTGCGGTTCGAGGAAAGCAGGTTCGACGCATTGTTGTTGAAACTGCCGCCCCGGATCACCCGGTTGGAGGAAGCTGCCCAGTCCACCTCCGTAGGAGCGCTTGGAGCTACGTGAGGTCACGCGGCTCCGCCTGCTCCGACGCCTTCTTGCGCGGGCGCGCGGGCCGCGGCCTGGCGCGCGGTAAGGGCGCGCAGCCAGCCGCCCACCATCCGGCCAATCTCGGCCGATTCCCGCGCGAAGTGCGCTTCCTGGTCGACTGAGAGCGCGTGGAGCGCCGTGGCGAGGCGGGCCAGCACGCGCCCGCGCACCAGGGCGCGCGAGGCGCTCAGCAGCAGGCCCCGCTTGTCGCGCACGTAGCTTGCCTCCACCAGCGAAGTCTGCGCTTCCAGGCACGTTTCAATCA
>JANNWK010000011.1:0-1718 GCA_031408355.1 Myxococcales bacterium | reverse complement strand
GACGCCTACCAGTACGACGCGGGTTTGCTCTACCACGCTGATAGCGCCCTGCAAGTCTGGCCCAGCGCCCTGCAGTACCAAATACGGTACAACCACCTTCAGAACAAGAACCACAGTGGAGACTTCGTCGCGAATTATCCTGTCCTGTGGTATTCCAAGGACGGCAACACCTTTGAGTTGCCCGCCAAGGGAGGGACCGAGCGGCCCAATGGGACCGGTCAGCTCTACGCGCACGTGGACGCCACCTCTACCGGCCCCAACGGCGAATGGAACGAGTGCGAGCTCATTGTCATGAGTAACAAGTGGGCCATTCACAAGCTGAACGGGAAGCTTGCCAACATGGCTACGAATCTGGGCGCTAGCTCGGGCCGCATCGCCTTGGAAGTCGAAACCGGCGAGATCCTCTGGCGCAACGTCTTCATCAAGGAATTCGATCAAGACATGCCGATGGAACCGTTTCTAGAGTAGCCGCACTCCAAGAGAAGACTTGATCGAAGAGTTCTCGTCACTCTCACCTCGGTCGTTGATTCTGCTTGGCCCGAGTGATTGATCGTTGAGAGGCTGATCACTGTACGCGGGTGCGCGGATCCCGCTACTTTTAGGACTTATCTCATGCCAATTCAATCCCTGACGCGCCGCGGCGCGGGTGCCGGCAACCCGAAACCTCTGCTGCTCGCCCTTGCGCTGCTCTTGGCCGGTTGCGGCGGGGACCGGCCGGGTTCTGGCGCCGCGAGCACGAGCCAAGCCGGAGGAGGCGGAGCGGGCAACGGTGCTGGGAGTAGCGCAACCGGGGCGAACGCCGGAGTTGGCGGTGGTGGCGGTTCGGGAGGCGGGCTTCCCGCCGACGACGTGCCCGTCGATTTCTTCCGAGACATCCAGCCCATCCTCACGGACCAATGCGTGCGCTGCCACGGGGGCGTGCGGGTGCTGGGTCTACCGCCGCTCGATTTGCAGAGCCGCGAAACGGCGGCCTTCACGCTTGGCCAAGCGGGGACTCCCGAAAGCTCGCTGCTCTACTTGAAGGTGATCAGCGAAGATCCCGAGCTTCGCATGCCGCTCGGTCAGGCCGCGCTCTTGCCGGAGCAGGTCAATAAGATCCGCCGCTGGATCTTCCAGGGCGCACCGTGGCCCGCGCATTGGGCGTTCGGTCCCAACGCGCAGCCCGATCCCAACGCCGTCGCCGTGGTGAACGAGGGCTGGGTCAAGAGTCCGCTCGATCGCTTCGTGCTCGGGCCGCTGGAAGCCATCGGCCTCGCTCCCTCGCCTGAGGCGAGCAAAACCACGCTGCTGCGTCGGCTTTCGTTGGATCTCACCGGCCTACCGCCGACGCCCGAAGAGGTCGACGCGTTCGTGGCTGACGCGAGCCCGACCGCCTACGAGGCAGCCGTCGACCGCTTGCTCGCAACACCCGCTTACGGTGAGCGCTGGGCTCGGCATTGGCTGGATCAGGCCCGCTACGCCGATTCTCTCGGCTACGAAAGCGACGAGGACCGCTACAACGCCTACCAATGGCGCGACTGGGTGATCGACTCCTTCAACCGCGATCAACCGTTCGATCAGTTCAGCGTCGAGCAGCTCGCGGGTGACTTGCTGCCGGGAGCGACGGCGCAGCAACGCCTCGGCACCGGTTTTCACGTCAACACGATGGTCAACCGTGAGGGCGGCTCGGACAGAGAAGAGGACCGCATCAAGCGCGTGCTGGATCGGGCATCCACGGT
>JANNWK010000010.1:0-2222 GCA_031408355.1 Myxococcales bacterium | reverse complement strand
CGTGGACCGCGAGAGCTTGGCGCCCCAATGGCCGTGGCCCAAGGCGGCCCACAGCGTGCCCGTGTGCGGATCCCGCGCGATGAAATTTACGCCCACCCCGGCGTGGCCTGCGAGCCGCGGCTGCCACGTTCCGCCCTGCTTTTCGATAAAGAAACTGCCCTTGCGAGTACCAACCAAGACGCGCATCACTTCCTCCTAGCTGAAGCGGCCCCCGCCGCCAAGTCTGGAATCAACCGCCGCTGAGCGCCTGCATGATCAGCACTCGCGAGTCCTCTTCCACCGGATCGCTCAAGCGCGTGCGATCCAAGATCCGCTCCTGCCCCACGAAGATGTTGACGTGCGTCCGCAAGCATCCCCGCTCGTCACAGATGTAATAGGTGAAGCCCGGCGCGACGCGCTCCACCTCACGCACCACTTCCGCCACCGTGGTCGCCCGCACGGTCAACGTGCGGCCACGCAGCGTGGGCAAGAACTCCCACAAATGCTTGGTAGTCTCGACCGTCGCCATGGCCTGCCTATGCCCGATCTTGTTCCATGCTTCTACTGCTCACTTCGGGAGCACGTAGACTTTGTTGAACCCGAAGCCGTTGCCGCGCGTCCAAATCCCGGACAGATAGGTGCTCTTGGCGCCGAAGCCGACAATGTCCTTCGCCTGGTAGGAACCCAATCCAAGCTGCGTGCCCACGCCACCGGTCAGAGGCGCCTTGTACAACTTGGTGTCGGTCTCCATGTAGTAAAGCGACCCGGAGTCGACGGCTACCGACGTGAGACTCGACTTGAAGACGAGGCCTTCTGCGGTGCCGCCGTGCTTGTAGTGATACACGCCGTCGAACGCGGAGCCCGTGGCCTGCACGTAGTAGATGTCCTCACCGCTGACCGCGAGCGGCATCCAGGTGCGAGGTGACGCTCCTGCCACGTCGGTGGCCG
Source organism: Myxococcales bacterium (assembly GCA_031408355.1). Classification (GTDB taxonomy): domain Bacteria; phylum Myxococcota_A; class Polyangia; order Polyangiales; family Polyangiaceae; genus PMG-095. Next base: position 1,295 of record JANNWK010000010.1, on the reverse strand, counting down.
TGCCGCCGGCGAGCGGTGCCGTGCGCAAGATCCCAGCGGTCGCGCCGGCAACGATCCAATACAGCCGCGTGGGCGTCGTCACGAAGGGTTGGTGGACATTGAACGTGCCAGTGCCGGCGACTTCGGCGGCGGACACAATGGACGTGCCGGGCTCTGCTGGGGCTGCCGCCATGGAGCGCGTGTAGATCGTGCCGTCAGCACCCATGAAGTACAGGGCGGTGCCCTGGATGGCCATTTGCATCGGCAGGCTCGCCGGCGTGAACACGGGCGTGGGCGGATCCACGGCTGGGGCGTTCAGGGCCTTCTTGAACACGCCTGCGATGGCGCCGCCCACGCCCCAATACACGTCGGTCCCGTCCGCAACCATGCCGCCGATCTGTTTGTTTTGGGCATCCACGATCACTTCGGCGGAGCCATCGACGGGAGTGCGGACGAGCGAGTAGCTGGGCTGGATGTAATAGTTGTTGGCCGGGACGGAGAGCCGGTACACCGAGGTGCCAGCAAACAGGGAACGCGCAGCGTAGTAGCTGGTGCCAATCTCGATCGCGTTGCAAAAGCCGCCCGCGTTGCAGGTGGCCGTCCCGCACTCGGTGCCGCAGCTACCGCAGTTTGCAGCCGTGTCGATGGGCGTCTCGCAGCCGTCGGTGCCGCTGTCGTTGCAATCGCCAAAGCCCGTCGTGCAGCTGGTCACGGCGCAGCTCAGGTCCTGGCAAGCGACGGCGCCGTTGTCCGAATTGCAGCTCACGCCGCACTTGCCGCAGCTGGTCACCAAGTTGAGAGGCGTCTCGCAGTCGTCCGGGTTCTGGTCGCAATCACCGAACCCGCTGGGACACTTGTCCGGTGCGCCGCCTGCGCCCGCCTCGCCCGTGCTGCCTGCGCCCGCCCCGCCTGCTTCGCTGGCGTCCGCCCCGCCTTCTCCCGCTGGACCACCGCTCATGCCGTTGGCGCCGCCCGCTTGGTCGGCGCCTGGGCCCGCCGACGATTGACCCGCTTCTCCGGCACCACCGTACGGCGCGCGGGCTCGCTTCTTCTCTGAGCTGCTGCCGCAGGCCGAGGCCAAGCTGGCGACCGACGCGGCACACAGCGAGAGCGCGCTCACGCGACGCAGCAAAGCACCGCGACCCCGAGACTTGGCATCACTCATGATGCGCGCAAGGTAAACGACGCCGCGGCGGGTTTGCAAGGCCCCGTAGCTGTCGGTGCCGCTATCGCGAGGTTTAGCGCGAGGCTTTGCGGGCGAGCGCGTGCTCCGGGTCGGCGCTTCCGTGCTGTAAGGTTTGCGCGTGGGGGCACAC
>JANNWK010000009.1:0-5059 GCA_031408355.1 Myxococcales bacterium | reverse complement strand
CCGGAAGGGCCAACGCGAAGCGGCAAGAGCGTGCCGAGTCGCGCTCGCGGCATGCGGCGGTCCTCGCCCAGCGTGGCGCGGTAAAAGACGAGCGGCGTGAGCACGAGCAGGCCGAGCAGCCACGGATTCTGAAATTCCGCGTACAGGACCTCTTGGCCGCGTGCCAAGGCTGGGTAGGCGGCGGGCACGAGCAGCGCGAGTAGGCTGAAGGCCAGCAGCAATAGCCCGCGGAGCAGCCGACGTGGCGGACCTGCAGACTTGCGTGCGGCGCCGACGGCCTTGTCAGCGGGCGTAGGCGACTCCGGCGCCGGGGTCTCGAGCATGCTCGGCTCAGGCATCCTCGCCCTCCTGCCGGTTGTCGCGGCCTGTTTCGTCGGCTGGGGACGAGGGCGGCTTCGTGGTGACCGGCATGGGCGCTGGGACGGTGCGCTCCACGAGCGTGGCGGCCTCGCTCAGAGCCGTGACGCACTCGGCCTCGGTCGGGGTGAGGCGAGCAAACTTGACGAGGTCGGCCTGGCGTAGAAAGCGCTCAATTTCCGCCAGTACTGGGATGCGGGGGGTGGTTCGGCGCAGCTCGCCCAGCATCTCGCGCGTCGTACTTTCGAGCCCGTCGAAGCCGTAGCGTTCGCCCAGGTAGTGGCGCAACACGTCGGTGACGCGATCGAACAGCTCGGCGAAGCGCTGTTCGCGGGTCAGTCCGGCCTGCTGCAGATCGCGGAGCGCCTCCAGTGCGACCTCCCAGGGGGGGCGCGGGGGCGGTGGGGGTGGCACTCGCTTGGGACGCTTGAGCCACCTGCCGAGCAACCAGGCAGACAGTGCGCCTACCACCAGAGCGATCGCCGCGATGCCGAGTGCGTTCTTGAGGGCCGTCCACTCTTCGCGCTGGCGTAGCGGAGCTGGATTGTCCTTGGGCTTGGGGTTCGGCGTGTTGGCGGTCGGATCCTCGATGACGATGACATGCGGGCTCGTGCAAAGGGTCATAAGCTCGCCGCTCGCCCGTGCCATCGTGATCGGAAGTGGCGGTAGCGTGAGCTGGTGTCGACCCGGATGTTCGGGCAGCGCAACGAAGGAGATGGTGACGCGGCTCTTGCTGTTCGCGCCTGCCTCCTTGCGCTCGAACACCGGTCCGGCGCCGCCCTTCGGATCCGGCAGGATGAAGCCAGCTTGCTTGAGTGCCTTGGCCTCGGCCGAATCGGCTTGGAAGCGGAAGCCCGTGGGCAACACCGTTTCGGCTTGGCCGTGCACGATCGAAAGCTCGAGGGGCAAAGCGTGGCCACTGAGCCCCCTGCCCGGGAAGGCCTGCGTGAAGGAGGGCCGCGCTTTGCCAGCGGGTAGTTTTTCTTCGCAGCCCGGCGGAGCCGCGGTCGGGGCAGCGGCCGGCGCCATGGTTGAGGCGGAGGCGGACACTGTGGGCGCGGGAGCCTGCGCGTGGGCCTGGGTCGCCACGCTGAGCAGCCCGAGCGCGCGGCGCCAGGCTCGGGACGTGTGACGCCAGCTGCTCACCTGCGAACTCTGCGCGCGCGCCGCGCGAACAGATCGCGTAGCGGCTTGATGTAGGGTTGATCCGTGCGAACGACGCAGTGATCGAGCGCGAGTTTTTGAAACAGCTGCACCTGCTCCTCGCGTAGCTTACGCATCTGGCGCGCATAGTGGGCGCGCACGTCACGGCTCTTGGTGTCGACTATCACGCTCTCGCCCGTCTCGAAGTCCTCGAAGCTGGCGAGCCCGACGTCGGGGAGCTCGATGTCGCGCGGATCCACCAGCATGATTGGAATCACGTCGTGGCGGGCGGCGGCGAGCGAGAGCGCTCGGGCGTAGCCTGTGGCGTAAAAGTCGCTGATCAGGAATGCCACGCTGCGCCGGCGTGCGACGTGCGAGAGGGTTTCGAGCGCCACAGCCAGATCCGTGCCGGTGCGCTCCGGTTCGGCTCCGAGGATCTCCCGGACCACGCGCATCACGTGCTTCTGGCCCTTCTTGGCGGGCACCACCTTCTCGATCTGGTCGGTGCTGAGAATGAGCCCGACGCGGTCGTTGTGCTTGATCGCGCTGAAGGCGCAGAGCGCGGCCACTTCGGCCGCTAGTCGCGCCTTGCTCCCAACCCGCGTGCCGAATCGCTGGCTCGCGGATAGGTCCACCACGAGCATCACGGTCATTTCGCGCTCTTCGACGAAGACCTTGACGAACGTCTGCCCCATGCGCGCGCTGACGTTCCAGTCAATCGCTCGCACGTCGTCGCCCGGTTGGTACTCGCGAACCTCCCGGAAGCTCAGCCCCTGGCCCTTGAAGACCGAGGTGTAGTTGCCAGAGAGCTGCTGCGTCGCGAGCCTATCGGTCGTGATCTGAATTCGTCGCAGTGCCTTGAGCAGCTCTTTCGGGATCACCTTTGATCACCTACGGCTACGGGACTTCGACCACTTCGAACACGCGGCGCACAATGTCCTCGGCCGTTACTTCCTCGGCCTCCGCCTCGTACGAGAGCACGACCCGGTGACGTAGCACGTCGGGCCCTATCGCCTTGACGTCTTCCGGCGTGACGTAGCCGCGGTGACGCAGGAAGGCGTGGGCCCGAGCGGCCAGGTTGAGCGCGATGCTGGCGCGCGGGCTAGCCCCATACTCAATCAGCGGGGCCAGCTCTTTCATCCCCTTCTTCTGGGGTTCGCGCGTGGCAAATACCACGTCGACAATGTAGTCTTTGACGCGGTCGTCGACGTAAACGTCTCTGACGACACGACGCGCGGTTAGCAGTTGCTCGGTGGAAGCGCGTGGCGCCGCTTTGCTGACGAGCGGCCCCGTCATGCGGTCCATCACGGCCCGTTCCTCCTCACGCGTCGGGTAGTTGACCTTGATCATCAGCATGAACCGGTCAATCTGGGCTTCGGGCAGAGGGTAGGTCCCTTCTTGCTCGATGGGGTTCTGCGTTGCCATGACGACGAACGGATCCGGGAGCGGATAGCTGCGGTCGCCGATCGTTACCTGATGCTCCTGCATGGCTTCGAGCAGGGCGCTCTGCACTTTCGCTGGCGCGCGGTTGATCTCGTCGGCCAGGACGAAGTTGGCGAAGACCGGACCCAGCTTGCTCGTGAACTCGCCCGTCTTCTGGTCGTAGATGACGGTGCCGATCAGATCTGCCGGCAAGAGATCGGGAGTGAACTGGATGCGCGAGAACTTGGCGGCGATGACGTCGCACAGCGTGCGGACGGTCAGCGTCTTGGCCAAGCCGGGTACACCTTCGAGCAACACGTGCCCGCCGGCCAAAAGGCCGACCAGCACCCGCTCGATCATGTAGCTCTGCCCGACGATGACCTTGCCTATCTCGGCGGTGAGGTCATCGATGAATGCGCTTTCTTTGGCGACGACTTCGTTGAGTGCGCGAACGTCCATGGCTTTTTCTCGCGCGTAGTTACGCGCATTTCGGCTCCGAGACAATGAGCTAGCCGCGCTTATTCCCGGCCGAGTCGACTTGGCGGCCGGTCGGCGTCACGAGCTATGTCAGCAGGGGGGGCGCTCAGGGAATCAGCTCGAAGAGCCGACCGGCGAGCTCCACCGGCACGATGATGAGCAGCAGGGCTCCCACGAGCCAGACGAGAGCCAGGCCAACGCCCGGCAGGCTCCGGCGGGTCCGGAGGAAGTGCACCGGGACCGACAAGGGGCCGAAGGCGACGACCGCGGCCCAAAGGCTGGCGTCGGGCCAGGCCCGATTGAGGCGTTCCCCATCTAGGCGCGCGAGGTCTCGCCGAACGATTGTTGCAGGTACCGCAATGCCCAGCGCGAAGCTCAAGCAGAACAGTAGGACCTCAGCCAAAAGCGCCTCCCAGCGAGGCTAACGCTGGGTCGCCAGCCTGACAACCCGATAGGTCAGGGCGACTGGATCGCCTTCACTAGCTCCAAGAAGGCGCTGTCCTCGCCGCCGACCGGGCGCTCCCGCTTGCGGAAGGACGGGCCTCTTCCTCCGTTGAGCTCACAGTGGATGGCCGCCGTGTATTTCTTCAGAGCGGAGTCGGGCGCGTGCATCGCAACGACCTCCTGACCCACTTCCCGCAGCGCTTCAGCCATTGGCCCGCAGCCTTCGCCAGGCTCCGGCAAGCTCAGCGGCTTGGCGTCGGGACAACAGCCCGCCCTCACGACCGCGAAGGCTGCCATGTCGTACCAGCCGATGCGGGCGAAGATTTTCATCGCCTCGGTGGGTCCAGCCCCTTTGGGCGCACTGCCCACCACCGCCACACGCAGCTTGTCCGCTCCCACGCGCGGGTCGGCTTCGTCGCACATGCCGGAGAAATCTGGAGCCTTCGCGAACGTGCCCTTGGGCAGGTAAGCCATGGCGCAGGAGCTCAACTTGTCTCCGGCAGTCGTGACGGTAGCGCTCTCGCCCGTGACCGGTACGTCTCCCAAATCGATCGGCTTGTCAGCCTGCTCGGCGGCAGGCGCTGGGCTGACGATGGCGCTGGCGACGACGGGCGGCCTGGGTCGCACCGCGTTGAACACCCAGCCACCGATCAAGCCCACCAAGATGCCACCCGCCGCCAGTGGGAGAATGCGACGTAGCAGGCTCTTCTGTGGCTCCGGCGGCGCCACAAGGCGCTTGGCCGAACGCGGCGGCGCGGAGCTGGCCCCGATGCGTTCCCCGCCGCGGGAGTCGGGCGGCAAGGGCGGGGGCGAGGTGGAGTGCGGTCCCGGCGCGATGGGTTCCTCGCCTGCGTGTTCTACGAACCAACGCGCAAGCTCGCGCTTGAGCGGGCGTACGTCGTGGCTGCGGGCCTCCGCATCGCGATTGAGCGCGTGGGCAAGCGCCGCACCCAGCGCTTCGTCGCGCACGCCCGCACTCGCGACTTCCGACTCCGCCCCGTAGCCCAAGCGCGGGGGGGGCTCGCCAACAAGCATCAGGTGGAGGAGCCCAGCCGCCGCCCAAGCGTCGTCCGCCTCCGTGGGTGGGCCGTTCGCGTCGTTCGACGGGACGAGCATGGCCGCCCCTCACATCTCCGGCGCAGCGGCGCTCCTTCTCCAGCGCCACCCGGGCTGTACGCCGCGGCAGGTCAAGTCGGCTCTCGTCTCGACCGCAGCG
>JANNWK010000008.1:0-1722 GCA_031408355.1 Myxococcales bacterium | reverse complement strand
GGCCTGCGCGACATGCAGGCCGTGCTCAACTTGGTCTGGGGCAAACTACTGCCGGCGATGCAGGCAACGGCACTGCCGGACAACGACGCGGCGAAACGCGCGTTGGCGACGAAACTTTCCGAACTGACCATGCGTCTGCCGGTCGGGCAGGCCACCTCACCGTTGGCGGCGAAGATTTCCGCAGCGTGGTACAGCGTCCCCGAAAACGAGCGCAGCATCACTGCGTTGGCGCTTGATACGACGGCCGCGTCACCGGCATTGCTGGTACGCACGGCTGCCGGAGAGACACGCACGCCAATCGCGTTCGGCGCGTGGAGCACTCCTGCTCCCGGCTTCGCCAACGGCATCGAGCGTTTTCTCAGCGTGCCCGCGAATCCGCGGATCTCCGCGAGCGGCGCGTGGACGACAGAGGACACGTTCACCGTCAAGTTGGTGATGACGCAGACGCCGTTCTACTCGACCCTGACGCTGAAGTTCGCGGGTGAGCAGCTGATCTTCAACGCGCAGCACAACGTCGCCTTTGGGCCGACCAAGTTGCCGGAGCTGATTGGTCAGGCCGCAAAACGCTGACGGCGTTTCCGCTGCTTACTTATTTGCCGCCCACCGCTGCCACCGCCACCAACCCGGTGAAAGTACGCAGGAACATCCGCCCGCCGACGACCGCCGGGGTGGAGAACGCGCCGTCACCCAGCGCTGAGGTGCCGAGTCGCGCGAAGGTAGCCGTCGCGCTGGTGCAGACCACTTCGCCACGGCGCGAAATCGCGTAGAGCCGTTCACCGACGATGATGGGAGAACCATAAAACGTGCCGACACCCAGCGGTTGGCGCCAGACTTCTTCGCCGGTGGCAGCACGCAGACACGCGATCTGTCCGCCATCGGTGATGAGGAATAATAAATCTTCACGCACCGCGACACAGGGCACATACGGCGCGCCGTTGATGAGTTGCCACACCAGCTCCGGCTCAGCACCGGCCTTCGTCGGCGGACGTACAGCGAGCAGACGTGTGCCTTTGCCGCCCTGGCCATCACTCGCATAGATCAGTCCACCGGCCACCACCGGCGACGCGACGCAGCGCTGGCTGAAAGCTTTTGGCATCGACCACAGTTCCCTACCGCTGGTCAGATCGATGGCGTAAATACCGTGATTCGTGCTGGTGCAGATCAGTTGTGCCGGACCGCTCGCGGGTCGCAGGATGCTCGGTGTGGAGCACGCGAGTTTGCCCGACGTGCGCGGCAGGCGCCAACGTTCTTTGCCGGTCGCGGCGTCGACCGCGAGCACGTAGCTATCGCCCGGGCCGTCCTGCTCGAACGGCAGCACCACCAAGCCATCGACCACAATCGGCGATGCTCCACCGCCGTGTTGCGCGACGAACGTTCCGAGGTCGAGCGACCAAACGGATTTGCCCGCGTGATCGTACGCCTCAAGTCGTGAGCGTTCGGGTGCAAGCCATGCGACGTACACCCGCTCGGCATCAAGCGCCGGCGTGGCCGAAGCGAAGCTGTTGTCGGCGTGCTGACGAAACACCGGACCATCGCTGACCAACGTCCAGCGAGTCTTGCCACTCGTCGCATCAAGGCCGAGCACGTGTCGACGACCGCTCTCGGGTTCAGCCACGGTGGTCACCACCAAGTCGCCCCAGACCGCCGGCGAGGAATGACCACGCGCTGGCAGCGTCACGCGCCACGCGGCTTGCTCTGCGGTCCACTGCGGTGGTACCGGCG
>JANNWK010000007.1:0-2154 GCA_031408355.1 Myxococcales bacterium | reverse complement strand
CCCAGGCAACTGAACAGCGGGCCGGGATCTGAGCGTCACGGGCGTCGCGCTGGGTCGGACCGCGGGGGCCTCTGGTCCGGGCGCGTGGCGTGTGAGCTTCCGTACTGCAACCGGGGCGAGCGGGCGCTCTGGGGCGAGCTGGGCGGGGGCGACGGACGCGGCAGCGGGGGCACTGACAACCAGCGCGGGCTTGGCGGCCAAGACGGGAGCGACAAGTGCTGCGGCCGCCGAGGCGGCCCCGCCGGAGATTGGCCTTTCACCACGAGTCGCCTCACCAAGGAGCGAAGCCAGCAGGAAGACGCCAGCGAGCGCTGCCGCCGCGCCCAGCGCTAGCGCCAGAGCGAAGGGGCCGGCGAATCGCTGGCGGCCTCTTGCCGGCGCGAGCGAAGAGGGGCCGGGCACCACCGGAGGAGGCGTCGCGTTGAGGGGCTCGGCGAGCGGCAACGCAGTTCGCGTGGGTTCAAGCTCGTGCGCGCAGGGGCCCGGCAGTGCGCGCAAAAATTCGGTGCGTTCTGGCGAAGAGCCCGGGACTTCGGTGGGCGCCTGGGTGGCCGGGTCGATCAGCGTATCGGCGCCGAATAGCGTGGCGGGCCTGTCCGGCTCAGCCTGGGTCTCAGCCCAAGGCTGGGAGGCAAGGCGCAGCGTGGTGGACGCGGTGGTCGGAGCGACCCCTGCCACCCCGTCGGGCCGAGTCGCAGCTCCCCTGCCCCGTAGCCCTTCGACGCGCGTGGGCGTTTCGAGGCGGTCGGAAACGGGTGCGGGCTCGACCGATCGCGTTTCCGACCCGACGTCGTCCGGTGCGACGGCGGTCGGCGCGTCGGTGAGGGCGGGTCGCTCGTAGCGCTTGCTGAGTTCGCGCAGAGCCTTGGCCAGCGGAAGCGCGCTGCTGGGGCGTTCACGAGGATCCTTGGCGAGCATGCCGGCGACCAGCGCATCCAGCTCCGGCGCAACCACCGAAATGCTGGACAGCGGCGGGGCCGGGCGCCCGAGCTGCGCCAACAAGATTTCGTTGTTGTCTTGAGCGTCGTCGTAGGGGCCGACTCCGCTCACCATCTCGAACAGGATGAGGCCCGTCGCGTAGATGTCGGAGCGAGCATCGACCGGAACACCTTGGGCCTGCTCCGGCGACATGTAGCGTGGCGTACCGACCGCGATGCCGCGCGCCGTGATCACCCCGGTGGCGTCGGCGATCTTGGCGATGCCAAAATCCAGGACTTTTACGGTATTGTCGCGGAGCAGGTAAATGTTGGCGGGCTTCACGTCGCGATGCACGACCCCGATCTGATGTGCCGCGTGGAGCCCCTCCAGGAGCCCGGCTGCGATGGCCAGGGCCTGCTGCGGTTGCAGGCGATGCTCGCGATGCAGACGAGCAGAAAGCGTCTCCCCTTCCAACCGTTCCATCACGTAGAAGGGCACCCCGTTCGACGAGGTACCCGCGTCCGTTACGCCAACGATGTTGGGATGCTCAAGCCGGGCCAGCGCGCGCCACTCGTTGCGCAGACGAGCGACCAAGTCCTCGCGACGCGCCAGCTCGCGCAGCAGAGCCTTCAGCACAAACAGCTTCCCCAGCTCAGTGTGCTCCACCTCATACACTCGCCCCATGCCGCCCGCGCCGATCAGGCGCACGACGCGGTAGCGCGTGCCGGGGACCATCTCCCCGTCTTGGAACTCGCGAAAATCGGTCACGATCCTTGGAGCGCCGTTGAGCCCCCGACGGCGCGGAGCACGGCGCGGCGGCAGACTAGCGAGAGCGACGTGGCACGTCGAGGCCAGCGGATCGTGTGACACGCGGGTCCATCGGGCCCGCTCCCGACTAAGTTGCGGAAAAGAGCCTGGCGAGGGCCCGAAATCCCAAATACCTGAACGCCTGTCAGCTCATCTGCGACAGCACGTAATAGGCCAGACCCAAAAGCGAGATGAGCAGGTTCAGCACACCGAGCGCAATGCCCCAGCCAGCCATCCCAGCGCCGCCCACGGTCGTGGGCTGCTTTTGCGCATGCGCGCGACCGACGATGCCCGAGATGATCGCCGTAAGCCCCGTCAGTGGACCGAGGCAGAGCAAAATACCGCAGACCAACGCGAGCACTGCCGCGGGGCTGGCCGGCGGCCGCTCGCCCTTGGGCAAACCTGTCTTCGGATCGATGGTCATGGCAT
>JANNWK010000006.1:0-2607 GCA_031408355.1 Myxococcales bacterium | reverse complement strand
ATGCGGCTCCGGCGGAGTAGCTAGCGCGCCGGGAGCAACGCCCGGGACCTCCGACGCCTCCAATGCTAATTTGCGTTCAAGGTTTCTCCTGACATGACAACCACCCCACGAGCCGCCGCCCGTTCCCGGACGACTGGAATCAATGGCCGAGACCGCCGACGCTTCCTGGCGCTTGCCGCTTCAGGCCTGGTGGGCGGCCTCGTACTGCGGCTGGACCGAGAAGCGCGGGGCGCGGCGGATTCACCTTCGCGCTTCATCCTGTACAACCACGCCAACGGTCTGCAGCAAGTCCACCTAGACAAGAGCACCGTGCGGACCGCCCAGGATTTTACCCTGGCGTCCTTCATGACGCATTTCGAGCCCCACAAGGCCGACCTGACCGTCGTGCAGAATCTGTATTGCAACTTGGGTGTGCACCTCCACGGCAACGCGAGCGGTGCGCTTTCGTGCGCGGATCGCGGCGCCCTCACGGACGCGGCCGGCGGTATTAGTGAGATGGTGGTCGGCGGTCCGACCATCGACCAGCTGGTGGCCAATGAGATTGGCCAGCAAGAGCGGCTTCGCTCGCTGGTGCTGGGTCATCCCTTCACCGTGAACGACGGCAACTGCGCCCAAGGCACCGTCGCGGGTCGCGCCAAGAACGAGCCCGTCTATCCAACCCTCGACCCCGTGAAGGCACATGAGCTCGTCTTCGGCGTGGCAGGTCAGGGCATGCCGGGGCAGAACGAGGTCCTTGTCGCGCGACAGAAGAGCTACATCGACTTCATCAAGGACGACATCCAGGGCTTCCAGGGCGAGCTGCCAGCGGACGAACGGCAGAAGCTGGAGCAGTACCTCACTTCAATCCGCGAGCTCGAGCGTGCGCTCGTCGGTGGGGTGACGGCTGGGTGCCCCGACCTGACGGTGCAGACGTTCCAGCACGGCGCCGTGGAGGATGGCTCCAACATCCATAACCCAGCCTTTTGGCGCTACATGTGTGACCTGGGCGTAGCGGCCCTTCAGTGTGGGGCCACCCGTCAACTAAGCATGCTCCATACTTATGGCTGTGTGCACATCATGTACGAGTTCGACGGGGTGGTGCGCAACCACCACGAGGATGTTTGCCACACGGACGAAGGCGGCGACTACATGCAGAAGCTCCTGGGCTTCCATGCAGAGAGCTTCGCTTCCATGTACCAGAAGCTGAAGAGCATTCCGGAGGGAGCAGGCACCATGGCTGACAGCTTGCTGATGGCGTGGATGAGCGACGGCGGGGGGACGCACCACAACGGCACCAACACCCACCCGATGATCTACTTGGGCAATGCCAGCGGCCGGATGAAGACCGGACAGTGGCTGCGCTTCGAGGAGGGGCAGCATTCGCTGGCCAGCGCTCACTTGACCACGGCGCAAGCCATGGGCTTGGGCCTTCAAACCTTTGGCGATGGCACCGACCCTTGCCCGGGGCCCATCCCGGGGGTGCTCACATGAACCGCGCTCGGGACGATCTGGGCTCGCTTCACGCCGCAGCGCTATTCGTCGGCGCGTCGCTCGCCCTGGCCTGTACCGGGTCGGTGGACAGCGATGGGGGTTCGGGGCCTGGCGGGGGTACTCAGGGGCCCGCTCCTGGCCCAGACCCTGCCGTAGCCACCCCGACGGACTGCGGAGAAGCGGGGCTCTTACCGCGCGGGATTCGAGCGCTCAACAGCGTTCAATACCTCAATACCATCCGCGCCTTGCTGCCGTTGGCCGAGCTCGACAATCCCTTTGGAGCCTCCGATCGGTCCTCCGAATTCTCGACGAACGTCGGCCTACGTCGTTTCGACTTCAACGCGACCCAAGTCGTGGTGGAGAACGCCCAGGCGGCCGCGGCGACGACCAAGGCACAGCTCGCCCAGCGTTTTCCTTGCCTCGCGGGCACGCCGGATAGCGCGTGCATTCGCGAGGTCGTGGTGGGCGCCGGGAGTGAACTCTACCACGAGCCCCTGGCCGAGCCGTTGGTCGCGAAGCTCGTGGGCCTATTCGAGCAGAACGCGCCGGCGGGCGCGGATGAGGCCGCTGTTCTCGTGGTTCGCGCGCTGCTCAGCTCGCCACGGTTTCTATTTCGCAAAGAGCTGGGGCAACCGAGCGGCACCAGTTTTCGACTCACGTCGCGGGAGGTCGCAAGCGCGATTGCCTTCACGTTGACGGACGGCCCACCCGACGCGGAGCTGCGCGGCGCCGCCAGCGCAGACCAGCTCCAGAAGCCTGAGCAGATTGGGGCCCAGGTTTCGAGACTCCTGGCGAGCGATGCGGGCGTCATCGGCCTACGCGCTTTCCTCGGTGAGTACCTGGAGGCGAGAGACTTTCAAGCCGTCGGCAAGAGCGCCGCGATGTTCCCCCTTTTCGATGCGGCGGCGAGAGCTGACGCGCTAGCCGACTTCCAGGATACCATCGGCCTGACGCTGCGTTCGTCGGCGCCCACCTTCGCCGAGTTGTTCACCACGCGTCAGTTCGTCGTCCGGCCTGGCACAGCCGCCCTACTCGGCTGGGACGTCGCCAACGTTTCGCCGACCGGCAGCCCCCACGTAACGACAGAGCGGGGTCGAATGGGTCTCCTGACTCATCCGGTGATGATGGCCACGTTGG
>JANNWK010000005.1:0-6165 GCA_031408355.1 Myxococcales bacterium | reverse complement strand
GGCCAGCTAGCAGGCAGGCGTTCCGCAAATCACGCATGTAGCTGATTTGACGCAATGCCAGCCGTTTCGCAACAGGTACCAGCTCGGCTGTGGAACAGCGGCGATACTGGAAGCAGTTCCATGTCGTCACTCCTGGGGGTGACGCTCACCTTGACCCACATTGAACGACAGCGGCGCTGCCGTTCAATCAGTCGCGCGCGCGTGACTCGAGGATGGACGCCAGCACAGCCAAAACCTCCGCCATTTCGAAGGGCTTCCGCACCCAAGCGCTAACTTCGCTGGCCAGTTCGTCGGGGACACCGCTGGCAACGCCGCTGATCAGGATCACCGGGATGTCGGGATTGCCGGCGCGCAGCCGCTCGAAGGCGCCCTTGGTGTCGGCCGCGAGCGGCGATAGGTCTACCAGCGCAGCGTCAAACTCGCGTCCGTTCGCCAGCGCCAGATCGAAAGCCTGACGGTTGGCCACGACCGTCGGTTCAGCGCCGCGGGCCTCGAGCGCCAGCTCGACGAGTGAGCAAACCGCGGCGTCGTCCTCCACGACCAGCACGCGCGCGCCCGCTACGGTCGGTCGCTGGGCTCGCTTTGGCAAAGGGCCAGTACGCAGCTCCGCGACAGGCCAGCGCAGCTCGAAGCAGGCGCCAGGGCTTGTGCGGGCGACGCTCAACGCACCACCACGCGCTCGTGCTAGCGCGGCCGAATGCCGCAACCCCACGCCGGCGCCACCCTGGCGCGTAGAGGCAGGGGCCGTGAGCAGCGTGGCCACGCGTTCCGGATCAATACCCGGGCCCTGGTCGCCGACCGCGAAGATCACCGCAGCGTTGTCCTCGCGGACGGAGAGGGAGACCGTCGAACCCTGAGGCGAAAAATCGAGCGCGTTGAGCAGCAGGTTCGTCAGGATCTGCAGGAGGGCGCCCACGCTGGGAAGCATCGCCGAGCCCGAGTCCGCCACGCTCAGGTCGAGCTTGACGCCGCGCTGATCTGCCTGCGGCTCGACCCCCGTAAGAGCCCCCTCGGCCACGCTGCGCGCGCTTGCTTGGGCTGAGGAATCCGGCAGCTCTGCACCGATGGCACCGCGCGAGATACCGTGACCAAGCCTGGCGTGCGTGCGTGCGACGTCGACGGCATCCCGGGCAGGCCCCGGTTCAAGGCGCGCGAACGCGACGTCGAGCCAGCCAAGTACGACCGTGAGGGCGTTGGATACCTCGTGCAAGGCGCCGGCCAAATCTACGTCCTGATCAGGAGGTGGACTTGGCAGGCTTTTGGGCGCGCTCGAAGGAGGCACGGCCTGTGATTCTTATGCCGTGTGGGGGGTGGTCGCCACTCCATTCCCGGGGGTGGCATCCGGAATTGTCACGCCAGCCGGGCGCGCCGCCGTAAAAGCGCCTCAGACTGAGGCGTTCAGCGCCTTCCCGCCGAACTGACCCGGACAGCTCGAGCCCCGGTGACCGGCGAACATCCTTGTGGCCGGACGCCTAGCGGGCGGCGGCAATGCTTGGCGGAATCAGGAGCCGGAAGGCGCCGGCTTCGTCCGCTCGCGTTTCAGCCACCTGAATGACGGAGGTGGCCTGGCGAACGTCACGGGTGTAGGCAAGGTCGTCGTCAAGGTAGGCGTAGGCGCGGATCAACGCGGAAGGGATGGCGGCGCTGGAACTGCCCGCAGCCGTCACCTCGACAGAACCCGTCACCACGGACGGCTTCGGTAGGGTGAGGGTCCCGAGTTCCTGGATATCGGTCCCAACTTGAACGCTGGGTCGCACGAACCACGCAAACCCAAGGGACTCGGGCGGCCGCACCGAGATATCGAACGCGCCCGGATCCGCCTGCAGGGTGAAGCCGCCGTCTGGCCCAACGAGGCCCGGGTTGGCCCGAGGCACAAAGACCGCGGCGCCAAAGGCCTGCTCAAATGGCAGCACGGACTGCGGCGAGGCTAGCGCCTGGACTTGAGCCCCCTCGAGCGCGCAGCGTCCCGTCACCGACGTGGTCGGCGACAGCTCAATGAGCTTACCGGCCTGGTAGGCCACATCCGCCGGGATGTCCCAGGAGATTTCGCTCGCGGCCAAACCGTCCGCGATCGGCGGCACCGCGTAGACTCGATATTTGCCCGGCGGCACGGCGAGCACGAAGCGTCCGTCCGGCGCGACCGGAACCGTGCGCTGGAACGACGCGAAGATCCCGAGGTCCACCCCGGTGATCTCCGACGAAACGAGAGTGACCTGTCCCTGAGCTGGCTTGCCGTCTTCCAGCCGAGCCACCTGCCCCTCTACCGTGACGGCATCCGGGAACCGAGTGAAGCCGTCCAAGACGACCGTGTCGGTCGAGAACAGTCCAAGCCCCGAACGGTCCAGAAACACCGTGGGCGCCACGAGCGTCGGTGGCGGCGTCAACCGCACCAAAGCCGTCGCCGCTTCCGACGAGCTACCGACCGTCCCGACCTCGCTCACCTCGGAATGGGCGAGCGGTACCGAATACTGCAGCGTGGCAGAACCCACGGCACGCTGCAGCACGAACTGGCTTGAGATAGACCGGCCGGTCACGGGCTCGATGATGTCGGCGACCCAACCATCGAGGTTGCCCGAGGCGGCGGGCCAGTGCACTTCGAGCTTGAGGCTCTTCGCTGCGGAGACCGGATACTGGAGTTCTACCTCGCCACCCGCGATCGGCTGGCGGCGAAAGAGTTGCGGCGCCACGTCGCAACCAGACTGTGTGCGGGGCGGCGCGACATACACGTCGTAGTCGCCAGCCGGCACTTGCAGCTCGAACGTGTAGTTGCCCTTCGCGTCCAAGTCACTAGTGGTCGTCGTATAGACCTGGGCGGAAAGCCCGAGCAAGCGCTCGCGCGGGCTCAGCGTGACCGCTACAGGAAGGCTGCGCCCGTCGGTCGACGCCTTCATCGCCAGCCCCTGCTCGTCGTAGAAAGTCGGCTGACAGGCAGAACCATCGCCAAGCTTCAGGCTACCAACGACATGCGCGGCGCGCGTGAGCGAGATGAGCATGGCCCCACCGCTCGTCGGCACATCTTCGAGGTGCGCCCGAAGTGGCAGGTGGGGAACCTTGCTGTCCGCAGGCGGCGTGACCTCGACGAGTAGTGATTCCAGCTCGCCGTTCAGGGCTTGGCAAATGCCGGCCCGGCAATTGCCATTCGGACAGTCGGCGTCGCTGCCGCACTGGTTGCTGGCGCGCGTGTCCGCTTCTGCGCTCACCGCGGTGATGGTGCAACCTGAAAGGCTGACAAGCGAAGCGAGCGCCACGACGAGCTGGCTCATGGTGGTCACTATCTGCCCCCTCCGCCGGCGAGCGGGCACTGCGTCAACGTGGCAGGCTCGGTCGCGTTCAGGTTCGTCCACCACACGGCCCAGGCCTGATCGCCTTTGTCCAAAACCTCCCAGTTACTAGGTGGCCAAGTCGTCGCCGAAGCGCCCAAGTTGGACTGGTGAGCAAAGATGACCGTGAACCTGTGGCAGCCGCTGAGGCCCGCCTCCACCTTCCATTCGTACACCCACGGGCGCTCCCCCTCGTCGAGCGTGGACGCGGGGAGAACTTGGAACGCCTGAGCAGCGCTGCGCGCGTTCTGCCCGTCGAAGTCCAGAAAGAGCGTCCCCTGGATGGGATCGCCCGCGTCCTCAGACGTGACCGGGATGTTGAAAGCGATGCCGTCCCCGGTCTGGGCCACGATCACCTGATCGTACGCCGGCGCAGCGCGATGCAGGGCCAGGCGTGGAGGCGTCTGTTTCGGCTCCGTGTAGGGCGGCGGGTCCTCGAAAACGCAGGCGGCAAGCATGGTGGGCAAAAGTACCCCTAGCGACTGCCGTGCCAGACCGAGAAAGTATGGCAAACGCCGGGTGTTGAGCGCTCTGGAGTGTGACAAGCGTGTCGCGGCAAGCCGCTCTTGAGGTCGAAGAACCATGGCGCGTTCAGCCAGAACGGTGGCTACCTCCACGTCCGAATTGCCAGCGCGTATGAGCGTATTCAGGGCCGAGCGCGAGCGAATAGAGGTTCCGCGCAGTCAGATTGTCTCGGATAAACGTGGGAACCTCGTGGCCAGGCGTGCCGAGTGGGTACTCCTCTTCCAGGGCGACCTGACGCAGCGCTGTCCCAAAGTCCCCGGCGGCGAAAAAGCCAGCGCGCCGCACCGCGACCTTGGCCGTCCCGAGCGCCACGTCGTAGTCCAGTGAATCGGGATCGTCGCAGAGCTCACGCAGGCGCCGCTGAAGGCGAGCCGGAATGCTCTCCCAAAGCACCTCTGCCAGGTTGTGCGCGGCACCGGGGCTGCCGGCATGCGCTCGCGGCGGACCGAAAGCGAAGGCCAAGCCGCGCAGCACTGCACGCCCCTGCGACTCCGGGGAACCGAACAAGAGGGCAAACTGTGGGGTCGCCGCTGCCAGCATCGCGCCGAGATGGAAGCGTAGCTCGCCGCTATCCTGGCGCACGTCCCCCGAAAGGATGACGGCAGGCGGCGACAAGAGCGCCAGGCTGACCGTGACGGGGCCCGCGCTCCGACGCTGAAAAAGTGGCGTACGCAGCAGACCCAGGGCGCGCCCTAAGGCAGCGTACGAGCGCGCCAACGGGGTGGGCGCGCTCGCGGGAACACGCTCGAGCCCGGTCACCCCGTAGGTGCTGGGATCGCGACGGAAGACGTGTTCAGCCCCCTCCCAAACGAGTGAAAGAGCCTCGATCGCGCGACTGGTCTGGTCCTTGAACAGCAGTGCCCTGACGGCGTCGGGCTGCTCAGGCTGGTCGCTGAGCGCCGGGGGGGAGGTCCCTTCGCCCGAGTGGAGTACGCTGACCACGTGTTCGACGGCTCGGGCGTACACGAGATCGCGATCGGCGAGCGCGGCTCCGTGCAGTCGCGAAACCGCTTCAAGGTCACCGGGTTGGAGCAGCGCAAGCCGGCGCTCCACGCTGACCAGGTCGTGAGCGCGGCCTGAGCGATGTTCCAGCTGGCGAGCTAGCTCAAGCCCCGCGGCGATCGACCCACCGCGCAACGCATCATACAACGCCTGCTCATCGTTTGCGCCCTCGCCGACAAAGGTGGCCGAGAGGTCGGGGGACGATCGAAGCTCGGGGTTTGATTCGAACGGCGGACGCACTGAAGGAAGCGCCGGCTCCGCTGGGACGGGCTCGGCGTGGACGACTTCGGCGTTAAAGGCGACCGCCTCGCTTGGCCTGGGAACGGAGTTCTCAGGACCCTCCGGCGCCACCGAATAGCGGCCAGATATCTGTGGACGTATTGAGCCGAACCCGAGCGGCATTGGGGAAACGCGCCGGGGGCTGGGGGGTGGAGTCGACGGGACGGGCAGGCTCGACTCGGCTGCGGAGAAAGCGGGACGCGGGGAGCGCGGCACCACCGATTCCATGCCGCCCAGCTCGCGCGGCGAGAGGGAACGCAGGGGCCGCGTAACGGGGGCAGGTTCGATCACCTCGCCAAACCACTCCGCTGCCGGCGGCCGCTGGGAATAGCGGCCCGTCGCGCCCGCAGGGCCCGCCGTGGCTACGCGCGAGTTCTCGTCGAAGCTGGGAGAGGCTGGAGGACTCGACGAGATCCGGCGCTGGGGCGGGGAAGACCTGAGCCGGGCACGCGTCGTGGCAAGCTGCGCGCTTATCTCCAGCGCTGATTCCCGCGTCTCCGGATCTCCGAGCGCGGCGTCAAGGTAGCCGAGCGCTCGCTCCGTTTCGCCCAAACGCTGCGCCGTGCGCGCTGCGCCAAGCGCCACACGGCTCTGCGTCCGCAAGCCGCGCAAGTCGGCCGAAAGAGCGCGCTCGAACAACGGCAGCGCTTGGGCCGGCGCCGTCTCCGCTAGCCGTTCGGCGACACCGAGCGCCGCGAGCGGCGTGTCAGCAAACTCGGCCTGAAAGCTGAGCAATCCACGCAGGGCGTCCTCGCCCCAGCGCCGGATCTCGTCGAGTCCTCCAGCTGCTCCCAGCTTCGACGAGAACTCGCGCGCCCGTACGGCGGGCCCTGTGGGCGCGACGGGCCGCTATTCCCAGCGGCCACCGGCTCCGGAGTGGTTTGGCGAGGCGATCGAACCTGCCCCCATCACGCAGCCACTGCGTTCCCTCTCGCCGCGTGAGCTGGGCGGCATGGAATCGGTGGTGCCGCGCTCCCCGCGTCCCGCTTTCTCCGCAGCCGAGTCGAGCCTGCCCGTCCCGTCGACTCCACCCCCCAGC
>JANNWK010000004.1:0-15543 GCA_031408355.1 Myxococcales bacterium | reverse complement strand
GTGGACGATGATGCACGACCGGCTCGCAGGGATCCTCGAACAAGGCGGCGAACAGCGATGAACATCTTGCTTTGGGTGGTCCAAGCCATACTTGGGCTCCTCTACCTGGCCGGTGGCTACTACAAGGCGTTCCAGTTCGAGTTGCTCGCGAGCCAATTCACCGCGATCCCACGTGGCGGATGGCGCGCGCTCGGCGTCCTGGAGATGCTCGGCGCGGTTCTGCTGATCGTCCCCGCCGCCACGCAGTGGACGGCCGCCCTAACTCCCATGGCTGCGGTCGTCTTGGCCCTTGAGACACTGGCGCTCTCCGGCGTGTATGCTCGGCGTTCGTTGAAACTGAGCCCGGAGAACCCGCTGGTCTTTAGTGTCGTGATGGTACTGCTGGTGGCCTTGGTGGCGTACGGGCGCTACGCACTTGAGCCGCTGACATGACCGGGAAGAAAAACTCAACCAGGGTGAAGTCGCAAGCGGACCGAAGCAGCAGACTGCGGATCCGCTTCGAAGCTACGTTGCAAACAACAGGCGGCCGGACAATCATCCGACTCCCGGAAGCGGCGAGCAAGAAGCTCCCATCACGGGGTCAGGTGGCTGTGCGCGGGACGGTCAACGGGTACGCTTTCAAGACGGTCATCGAACCCGACGGAGATTTCGGTCATTGGATGACGATCGCCGCAGGCCTGAAAAAAGCCGCTGGTGCCGGGCCGAGCGGCAAGGCCGCCGTCGAGGTTGAGCCGACCAAAGAGTGGCCAGAGCCTCACGTTCCGCAGGATCTGCGAAAGGCTCTGGCGGATGCCCCGCGGGCAGTCCGTGACCTCTGGCAGGCGACGACGCCGATGGCGCGATGGGAATGGGTTCGGTGGGTCAAAGCAACCAAGAACCCAAGCACCCGAAAGCGGCGCGTCGAGGTGAGCATCTCTAAGCTGGGCAGCGGAAAGCGCCGCCCCTGCTGCTTCAATCTCGCAGCCTGCACCGACCCGGAACTGTCGAAGAACGGCAAACTCGTCACGGCAAATGGTGCTTTCGGCAACTGAGGCCACCGCGAAGCCTCCCGGATCTCGGTACCCTTCGCGCGCCCGTGATGCTGGGAGCATGATGGCGACAGCTCGGCTCAGGTGGCGGCCTTTTTGGCGGCCAGCGGCAAGTCGGTGAGCGCGATACTTGCGGCCGACATCGTGTAGAAGCCTGCCACCGCGGGCCCTACCGCGTCGACCGCGACGAAGCAGTTGTTGATGCGGCGGCGTCGTCTTGCGTGACTTGGGTAGCGAAGTAGCGCTCGAGCTCTCGCGAGCCGCAAGAGAAGGCGCTGCGGTCGCCACCACGAAGTCGGTGAGCGAGCGCCCCTGTCGCTCTGCTGCCCGCTTCAGCAGCTTGTGGATGCTCGCTGGTAGTCAAGCCTAGCCATGGCGCCTGTTTGGCTCATCCACGTCAATGTACGGCAGATTGCCGGGTCGTGGCGCGCCCCATCGCTACGCCACGAGCTCGGTACTCCTTCAGGTCGAGCTCCCACTTCATGGCGGCGTCCCTCTGGTGGAAGCGAGCCGGCAAAACGGACCACGGCGGTTCACCCACAAAGAATCAATTATCCATCTGTTGCCCAAATAGAATATTCGTTCTACACTGGGTTCCTCTCGCGCGACCCCCCGCAAGGGTAAGTGCAAAAAGGCCCATGAAACCGCGGCTCTTCACAACGATTGCCCTCTATCTGGGCGCGAGCAGTGTGCTCGCGGTCTGCGCGGCGCCTGTCGGCGCGCAGCAGCTCAACCTTCCCGATCCACTCAAACTGCCGGACAACTCGCTACTGACCACCAAGGAGCAGTGGCAAAGCGAACAACGCCAGCGCGTGTTCGATGTCTTCCAAGGCCAGGTCTACGGCAAACCAACGCAAGGTCGGCCGCAGAGCATGGCGTTCAATGTGATCGAGACCGACCCCCAGGCGCTGGGCGGGCAGGCAACGCTTAAGCGCGTCGAGATAGTGATTCAAGACGACGCCATGACCAGCTCGCTGACGATCCGGCTCGTGCTCTTTACTCCGAACGCAGCGCAGGCGCCCGCACGCGCGTTTCTGATGATCAACCCGTTCAAGGAGAGCGACACCGATCCAACGCGGGCGGTGAAGAGTGAGCGCTGGCCCGCCGAAGCGGTGATCGCCAGAGGCTTCGCCATCGCTTCTTTCTATGCGAGCGACGTGGATCCTGACCAGCCATCCTTCGACAACGGCGTCCACAAATTTTACGATGCTAGCGCGCGAGCCGGCAATGATACGTGGGGAACTCTGGCCGCGTGGGCGTGGGGCGCGAGTCGCGCCATGGACTATCTGGAGACGGACGCCCTGATCGACCCCAACGGCGTCGCCGTGCTTGGGCATTCACGCGGCGGGAAGGCGGCGCTCTGGGCGGGTGCTACCGACGAGCGCTTTGTCCTGACGGTCAGCAATGACTCGGGCGAAGGGGGCGCAGCGATTTCGCGGCGGAATCATGGCGAGGGCATCCTCGATCTGAACAGTCAGTTCCCGCACTGGTTCTCGCTGAACTATCGCAACTACAACGGCGCTCCGGAAACCTTGCCGGTGGATCACCACGAGCTCGTGGCGCTGATGGCCCCCCGCGCCGTGTACGTGGCGAGCGCGTCGGACGACGATTGGGCGGATCCTGAAGGCGAGTTCTTGGCCGTGCTGAACGCCGCCCCGGTTTTCGCACTGTTCGGCTCCACTGGGCTTGGCACCGGCAAGTGGCCCGCGCCGGGCGAGCACATTCACGGCGACCAGATGGCCTACCACCTGCGTCAAGGCGTCCATGATCTCACGCTCTTCGACTGGAACCTGTACATGGACTTCTTCGACACGGTCGAGCTCAAGAGCGACGACGGCGCGGGCGGAGCCCCAGGAGGCGCGGGCGCTCCCGCTTCTGCAGGTACCGGAGGCGCACCGATCGCGGGCAGCGCGGGCGCCCCGCAGAGCGGCGGCGGAACACCGCCCAACCTGGGCGCGGTGGCGGGCGGCGGCTCAGGGGGCGCGTCCAACGCCGCAGCAACGCCGAGCGGCCCCGCCACGGCGGGAGGCTGCGGTTGCCGGCTGGTGCCGCCCGCGGGCCATGGCCAGCGCTGGGCGCTGACGAGCCTCGCGCTCTTGGCGCTTGTACTGGCTCGACGAGCGCTGAGCGCACGAGGCCGAAAGTACCACGACGGCCCGCCTCGGCTACAGTGCCGCCTCGACTAAGCCCACGGCAACATCTTCCAGCGCGTCTGGGGAGCCGGCGACCGGGGAGAACTCCAGGCCGTTCGTGGCGCGTTCGAGCTTGCCATCGCGCAGCCTGAGCGTGATGCCGTTGGCGGAGGCGCGGCCGCGTGCGCTGAAAGCGCCCGAGCAGGCGCTGTACTCGGCGAACGCCCCGTTGCAGAAGGCGAGCTGGTTCGTGGCGTGTCCGCCGCTGAGCAGTGCCCAGGACGAGCCATCGCTTGAGGCGTACCAGTTGCCGGGATCGGTCGCGGTGACGAACTGCTTGTCGCCAAACGCCAAGCTTCGGCTAGCTTCGTTGTTGGGGATGTCGCCGCCCACACTCCAGACTTGGCCGTCGCTCGAGTACGCGGAGTAGCCGTAGCCTCCCGTGGCAACGAAGCGAGTGCCGTCAAACTGAACGCCGCCGAGCCACTGATTTTGGGGGTTCTGCTGGGCGACCCAGCTCTTGCCGTCTTTCGAGCTGAGGATCTTGTAGCCCAGGGCCACGAAGACGCCGTTGCCAAAGCCGACGGCACGCAGCAGGAACTCGTCATCGCCGCCGCCGCCGAGCGTTTGGTCATCGGTCCAGCTCAGGCCAAGATCGATCGATCGGATCCGCCGCCCCGCGTAGCCGACCGCCACAAACACCGGCAACCCAGCGGGCAGGCCGCTGCCGCCCGAGCCCCCCGCGGAAGCCCCGCCACCAGCGACCACCCCACCGCTTCCGCCAAGAGCTGCCCCGCCGGTCGCGTCCGCGCCGCCCGTTGGGACGCCTCCAGCCGCACTGCCGCCGCCACCGCCGGTCCGGCCTGCCGAGTCACCCTCACCCGCCTGCCCTCCCGCTCGACTGCTGGCGGGTGGCTCCGACGCGCAGGCCAAGCCCAGCAGAACCAGCGGAGCGAGCCACGGTGAAGACGTCATGCCGCCTGCAATGTACCTTCGGCGCACGGCGTCGGGTCAGGTTCTTGGGGCTTCGCTCACTCAAGCTTGAGCGCGGCCTTCGCCAAGGCCTGTTCTAGGGTCAAGCCTGCGAAATCCTGAGCCCTAAAGAAGCGGCCGCTTTCGCCGTTGTCGAGCAGCGCCGGTACGAGCGCGCCGGGGATGACCGAGCTCGGATCGTTCGGTGCCTGGGCCCCGCCCAGATCCGTGCGCAGCCAGCCTGGATCGAGCAGATTCATTTGCACGCCGGTGCCCTCGAGCCGCGAGGCGAAGTCGCGAACAAACTTGTCTACGGCAGCCTTGGAGATCGCGTACGCGGTCAGCTGGGGTTGGTTCATGATCCCAGAGGTCACGTTGATGACGCGCCCCCATTTGCGGGCAAGCATCGGCGGGACGAGTCGGTAGCAAATCCGCACGAGGCTCGTCACATTCACTTCGAAACTTCTTCTAAAATCCTCGGCCGGGATGTCCCAGGGATCCTGCCGCCAGGGCGTCATGATCGCGGCGTTGTTGTAGAGCACGTCGATCTGCCCGGCCTGCAGGAGCGCGGCGTCCAGCATCGCGTCTACCTCAGCTTGAAGGGAGAGCTCACCAGCAACCGCGACGACCTTCACGCCCAAGGCCTCGAGCTTAGTGACGAGCGCTTGGGTGTGGGCCAGCTCGCGGCTGTGCAGCACCAGATTGGACCCCAACCGCGCGAGACCCTCGCTCACGTGAAGGCCGACGCCGCGACTCGCGCCGGTGACCAGGGACCATTTACCGTTGAGTGTCAGCATGCTTAAGGGTTGGCGTAGCCGCGGGCAAGCCAACCCGCAACGTCGGCGAGCGCAAGACGCGAGGAAAGCTCGATTCCCGATCAATTCTTGTCCCTTGAGCCTCGCTTTGGCGGCAGGCCCAGCTGGGAAGGTGACTTCTCGGCGTCGGGCACGTACTTTTCGCGAGCATGTCAGAGAGCTCCCCGCCAACCCACGCGCAAGCGGAGCCGCCGGTGCCGCTAACCGCGTTCGAGCGACGCTTCAAGCACCCGCCGGGTCTTGTCATCCTGTTCTTCGCTGAGATGTGGGAGCGCTTCAGCTACTACGGCATGCGCGGGCTGCTCAAGCTCTACATCGTCAACTACTTGTTCGTGGGCTGGCGGCAGCTGAAGCAGGGGGCGCCGTTCAGCGCCGGCGACCCGCTGGATGTTTGGGGCAGCGGCTTTGTGCGCTCGCTGCTGTCCACCCCCACTGACGAGCAGTTGCAGACGTGCCTAGCCGGCGCCATCAAGAACTACCCAAGCGTCGACGCGAGCAGCGCGCTCGACCTTGCGCGGCAAGCCTGCATCGCGCAAGAGCACGCTTCCATCCTCTACGGCTGGTACACGGGGCTCGTGTACCTCACGCCGTTCTTCGGCGGGCTCTTGGCCGATCGCTACCTGGGTCAGCGGAAGGCGGTGTTTCTCGGTGGCGGCTTGATGGCTCTCGGTCATTTCGTGATGGCTTCCGAGTCGGCGTTCTTCGTCGCGCTCGGGCTGCTGGTGCTGGGCAACGGCGCTTTTAAGCCGAACATATCGACGCAGGTCGGTAGCTTGTACGCGCCGGGGGATCCGCGGCGCGATGGCGCGTTCACTATCTTCTACATGGGCATCAACTTGGGCGCGTTTGTGTGCAACTTCGTGTGCGGAACGTTGGCTGTTGTGTATGGCTGGCACTACGGGTTCGCCGCTGCTGGCGTCGGCATGTTGCTTGGCATCACGGTCTACGCTGCTGGGCAAAAGTACCTGGCCCCCGATCACCTGGCGACCCGTCGCCAGAGCGGCGCCACGAAGGAGCCGCTTTCGAGCGGCGAGTGGCAGCGCGTGCTCGCCTTGGTCGCGCTGTGCTCGCTCAACATCGTGTTCTGGGCGGTCTACGAACAGCAGGGCAACACCCTGCAAACGTGGGCCGATGAGCAGACGGTCTGGCCGAGCGTGCTCGGCTGGCAGCTACCGTCGACCTGGTTCCAGTCCTTCAATCCGCTGTTCATCGTCCTGCTCGCTCCGCTACTCGACATATTCTGGGCGCGCCAAGCGCGCCGCGGCACCGAACCCAGCAGCGTGACCAAGATGGCGATCGGTTGCGTCATTCTCGGCGCTTCATTCATCGTCATGGTCATCGGCGCTCAAGCGGTCGGTTCGGGCAAGGGCAGCCTGTTCTGGCCTGTCTTGTGCACCCTCCTGCTCACGGTAGGCGAGCTCTACCTATCGCCCATCGGCTTGTCGCTCGTGACCAAGGTGAGCCCCATCCGCATCGTTTCGATGATGATGGGCATGTGGTTCGCGTCAAGTTTCCTTGGCAACTTGCTGTCCGGCTACGTTGGCGTCCTGTACACGCGGCTGCCCAAGGAGGGGTTCTTCCTCTTGCTCACGGCCATGGGCGTCGGAGCGGGCGCGGCGATGTGGGCATTCAACAAGCCCATCCGCCGAGCCCTCGCTCAGCGGCTGTAGCGACTCGGTCGGCTCTGTGTGCGAAGCCAAGGCGTCGCTAGGGCTCGAGACAACGCGCGCCCTCACTGAAAGGGGCTGACGGGGTGTCGAGGCTCTCGCTTGCCAGGAGAGCGCGCAGGTGGGCGGAGGCGTGGGCGAGCTGTGCGCTCGCCAATTCACTCCTAAGCTCGCTCAGGAGGTCAGCCTCACAGAGCCCGCCAAACCCACACTCCAGTAGATCGCCTTGGTTCTCGAGCTGCTTGGCCTGGGCCGTGGCGCAGGCCGTGAGCGCCTGCGCCAGCTCTTGCTCAAGGGCGGCCTGCTGGGCTGTGCTGAGCGTCTTCTTCTGCACCCGCTCGGCGAAACCGAGAAGCTCGCTCTGATAGGCGGAAACGGCTTTGGGCAGCGCGTCCTTGAACGCGAGCCCCGCTGCGTCGTTCAGCGCGCCCACCGATACGCTGCCATCGACGCCGACATCGGCGAGCGGGCGGCGCAGCGATCGGCGCAGGAACCCCGCCAGCTCGAGCGGCTTGAGCCGGCCCTTCGCCGCGACCACTTTCTCGCGCCCGAGCAGCTTGAACAGGGGCACAAGCTCGACGTCTAACTGCTCGAGCGCAGCAAACTCGGAGCTATGGCGGACGGCGAAGCGCTCTGCGACCAAGGCCTTGACGAGCGCGCCAGAAGCCTCGGCATCGTACGCCCCGGAGCCGGCTCGCGCCGCGACGGGCGTGAGCGTCGCCACAAGCCGCACGATCCCTGCGCTGGCGCGTGCGCCAACCTCGCCACTCACCGAGAGAGCCGGGTAGGTGCTGGCGAACGCCGCCTCCGTTTCATAGGGGAAGCGACCCACGCGCAACGTGCTGCCACCCCTGCCGCGCCCCGCCTGCCGCCGCAAGACGACGATTTCCCCGGCATCGCAGTCACGGCGAAGCGCCAAGTAGCCGGTGAGATCGGCGGCGCGCGCGGCGCAAGCCAGGGCGACGATGCCGCTGCCATCCGCCAGCGGAGTCGCGAAGCGTTCCGGCTCGAACGCCGAGGCATCGTCGCCTACCGCAATGGGCTTCGGGCTCTGGCCCGCCCCCACGCGCATCGAAAGCTCGGCCAAACCTGCCTGCAAGCTGGGCAGCGCGCCCGCGACGAGGCAGCGCTTGCGGTAGGTATCGATGGATGCGAGCGCGTCCTCACATTGGAACTTCTGGCTGCAATTGCCCGCGGCCAAGACCTCAACGGACAACTCCTTGCAGCCGCGCTTGTCGAGCCTGACTCTGCCGGAGCCGCCGTTGGCCTGTGCCAGCCGCGTCTCCAGGATGCGCAGTACCAAGGGGCTACCGGCCACGTCGTTGCAGCGAGTGGCCCAGGCCTGCGCCACGTCCCCGCAGCTTGGCTCACCCTGGCAGCCCGCCTTTAGGATCTGGTCAATCTCCCGCATGCACGCCAGACTCGAACCACGCTTGCGCTCGTCGTATTGATGGGCGAGCTGACTGACCTCGGCGAACGCAGTGAGACCGTACGGCAACGCCGCATCCAATCCTCGGTGAGCCGCGCAGCGAACGCGCAGGCCTCGCCGCTGCACGCTGCCTCCTCTTTGATCACGCGGCGCACGTGTTCGCACTCCGCCTCAATATCTGCGCCACTTACGCCCTTGGTTGCGTACAGCCACTCCGAAGTCTGCGGCTCAGGGACTTCAGGCACGACGGGCCCCAGCTTCTTCGCCGGTGGCGGGGGCGCGGCGGCGCAAGCCGCGAAAAGTACGCAACCGAGCATGCTTAGGCCCACGACTCGTACGCTGCTCCGCAACATGCTGCCTCCCAAATTAGTGAACCCACGACGGGGCCGGGGGGACAGCCTCGCGTCGCAGGTTCAATCCGGTTCGTAGCCCTCCGGCGGCAACGAAGTCAACCTCCGCCCGAGAACCGCCGAGAACCGGCCAAAGACTAGGGTCAGGGCCGACTCTACCTGCTGCTACGCCGCAAGGGCTGAAGATGCGTCAGTAGGGTGAGAGCAGATCCGTCGCGGGCGGCGGCGCGAGGCGATCGGGCTTCCTTCGCTTGTCGATCGTCGGAGCGCGCGGCTTGGACCCTGCGCGCGCTGAGCCTACCGCGGGTGGAGTCGGCGCCGCAGAGGCCGATGTGGTCGCCCCATCCCCCGCGTTCGAGGCGCTTTCAAGACCCAACGTAGCTTTGGGCGGAGCCGGCGGCGTGGGAAACGGTGGCGCCTGCCGGACCACCTCCGCCGCTGCGACCGATCCCGCCGCTGCCGATCCGCTGCCCCGACCGCCATACTCAAACCCGCGTGCGGCGCCCCAACCAAGCCCCACGAGCCCCAGACACGCCAGGGCGGCAAGCACGGCACCGCTTCGCACCCCGCCACGCCTTGGGCTCTGCGTCGGGGCGTCGCTGTCGACGCGCACGCGCTGCCTTCCTGAAATCTGAGGCAGCTCCTCCGCGTCGGATTCGAGCAGAATCGCTTTCAGCGAACCGCCGCTCTGCGACGACACCGCAAACGCTCCACTACCCACTCGCCGCTGTTCAGCGCTGGCAGCGTCCGCCGCTGCGATGAGCCGACGAAGCGCGTTTCTTCGTGCCGTGGCGCGTGCGCCCAGCACCTCGGCCGTCCATTGCGGAAGCAGCTGTTCGGCGCTCTCGCCCAGCGCCTCCGGCAACGCGCGTTGCAGCGCAAGGCGCATGTCCTCGGCCGTCGCCCAGCGCTCCCTCGGGTCTCGCTCTAGCGCCTTCATCACGACGCCGGCGAGCCCCGACGGGTACTCCGAGTGCGGCAAACTGGGCGGGCTCACGGGCTCGTCGCTCGTGATGCTGTGGAGGACCCCCGCGCTGTCGTGGTGCCGAAAGGGATGGCGACCGGTCGAAAGGAGGTAGAGCAGGATCCCGGTCGCGAAGATGTCGGCGCGCCGGTCGACCTCACCCCCCAAGATTTGCTCCGGCGCCATGTACGCGAACTTGCCCTTGATCTCACCGGTGACCGTCGCGCCGGCCCGCTCACGGGTGGCTTTGGCGATGCCGAAGTCGACCAGCTTGGCGACGCCCGAGTAGGTCAGGAGCACGTTGTGCGGCGAAACATCGCGATGCACCACGCCTAGCGGCGAATCTGCCTCATCCCGCAACTCATGAGCCGCGTGCAGACCTCGCAGCACCTGGCCCACGAGGTTGACCGCAACGGGCAGAGGCACGCCGCCGCCGAGAGCCGCCTGCTTCAGCACAAAACTCAGCGGCTCGCCGTCAATCCACTCCATCACCAGGAATAGCGTGCCCTCGTGGTCCCCGAGCTCATGCGTGACCACGACGTTCGGATGCTGAACGAGCGCGGCCAGGCGCGCCTCGGAGAGCAGCATGCGTTCGGCGTCGCCACAGGCCAGCGGCAGCAGCGTCTTGATCGCGACGAGCTTCTGAAATCCACGCGCGCCACGCAGCCGCGCGGCCCACACTTGGCCCATACCTCCGCGCGCAGCCTCGATGATGAGCTCGTAGCGCCCCAGTGCTTGTCCTGGCTTTAGCATCCCTCCCCACGCCTACGGCGACCCCCGGCACCGATTAAGTAAGCGCGCCTCCTTCGTCCGTCGCAGTGGAGCCTAGGTAGGTTGTTTGCCTTCATTGTCGCCATGCAAAAACCGACTCCAAGCACACTGGAGTATCCCGTTGGATGCGGATTTTATCCATGTGGCTGCGGCTCAGCTCCAATACCGGAATGACGCAGATGCGTCATGCTTGGTCATGGTCAATGGACGTTGGTTGGGGCCCTTTTTCGTGGCTGTGCTGACCCAATGCAGCTCAGGGTCTGACGGTGGGAACAACGGCTCCACCACGAGCCCCACCGGCGCGTCCGGCGGCAGCAGCGCCACGGGCGGCGGAACCAAAGCCACCTCGGCCTCCGGCGGGGCCATCAATATCAACGTGGGAGGCACGGGAGCGGTCGACACTGGCGGCAGCGCGGGCTCCACCGGAGTGGATACCAGCGGCTGCGGCGATGGCCTGCTGCAGGCAGCCGCGCTCGGTGAAGCCTGCGACGACGGCAACAGCGCCTCGGGTGATGGTTGTTCCGCCAATTGCTTGGTGCTTGAGGAGAATTTCGCGTGCCTCACTCCGGGCGAAGCCTGCGCGTCCACATTGGTTTGCGGTGACGGCGTGATTGCCGGCACCGAGACCTGCGACGACGGCAACGCCAAGGCTCTCGACGGCTGCGACGCTGCCTGCCTGCTCGAAGCCGGTTGGGTTTGTCCCGCGCCGGACGAGCTTTGCCAGGCGGCCAAGTGCGGAGACGGCATCGTGGCGGGAGTCGAGCAGTGTGAAGACGACGACCTCGTTCCGACGAGCGGCGACGGCTGTTCTGCCACGTGCGCCCTCGAACCCGGATTTGTGTGCGCCACGGTCGCAGCCGCTTGCAAGGCCGCGGTGTGCGGCGACGGCGTCGCCGAAGGCGGGGAGCCGTGCGACGACCAGAACAGCGTCGTGGGCGATGGCTGCAGCCCCACCTGTGAAGCGGAACCGCTCTGCCAAAGGCCCGTCGATGCCGACGGTTGCTCGTCGCGCTGCGGGGACGGCCTACTCCTCGACGGGGACGCCGAAGAGTGCGACGACGGCAACAAGCGCGACGGCGATGGCTGCTCTGCCGCGTGCAAGGAAGAGCCCGGTTACGCCTGCGTGCAGCAGGCCGGCGCGTTGCCCGCCACACTCACCATCCCCTTCGTGTTCCGCGACTTCATCGCGCTCCCAAGCGCGAGCACGGCCATGAAGCGCCACCCGGATTTTCAGTCCCGCTGCGGCGTCGGCCAGGTCAATGGCATGGTCGGCGACACGCTGGACGCGGAGGGCAAGCCCGTCAACAGCGGTAACTGCAACCTGGCAGCCGCTTGCACGGTCGACGTGGGCCCCAGGGCGGTGACTTGCGACGCGCTCGAGAGTTGCCCTGGCGGTTTCGACGGCTGCGACTCGCTGCATGCGCTCCAGCCGCTGGCGAGTCACCCCAACGACGACCCCTTTGACTTCTGGTACCGCACGACGAGCGGCGTGAACGAGGCCAAGTTGGTGCCCACGGTGTTGACCTTGACCAACGGGGCTTACCGCTTCGGCTCCAACCAGCTCTACCCATTCGACAATGACGGCTGGGTGCTATCGGGCGACGAGGCGAGCCACAACAGTCACAACTACGGCTTCACCACCGAGGTGCGGCGCTGGTTCCAGTTCACGGGCGGCGAGCTGCTGACCTTCGAAGGCGACGACGATGTCTGGGTCTTCATCAACGGCAAGCTGGCTCTGGACCTTGGCGGTATTCATGGCGCGCAGCTGCGCACCATTCGCCTCAACGCGAACGGCACGGTCGAGTGCAAGGAGGGCGAGCCTGGCGTGTTCGCCAACCTCGCCAACTGCACCCCGGCCAGCCGTGACCTGGGGCTAATCGCCGGCAAGGTCTACGAAATCACGCTGTTTCACGCGGAACGCCACACCACCGAATCCAACTTCCGCCTGGCGCTCACCGGCTTCGTTGACGCCAAGAGCAAATGCACCCCGGTCTGCGGCGACGGCGTCCAAACGCCCGGCGAGGCCTGTGACCAGGGCGCTGCCAACAACGACACCGCCTACGCCGGCTGCACCAAGCTATGCAAGCGCGGGCCACGCTGCGGCGACAGCAAGGTGCAGGCTCCCCAGGAGGCCTGCGATGACGGCGCCAACATCACGCCCTACTCGGCCACCATGGAAGGCTGCGCCCCGGGTTGCCAGGCCCCCAGGTACTGCGGCGACTCCAAGATCGACAGCGTGTTCGGTGAGGAATGCGACGACGGCACCAACGCGGGCGGCTACGGCGGCTGTAACCCGAACTGCACCCTCGGCCCGCGTTGCGGTGACGGCAAGACCCAAAGCCCGGACGAGAGCTGCGACGACGGCAACCTCGTCTCGGGCGACGGCTGCTCAGCCAAGTGCGTCAACGATACACCCAAGTAGGCTAGCGATAGCCTTCGGCCTGCAGGTTGAACAGCCGCGCGTAGCGGCCGTTCTTGAGCATCAGCTCCTCGTGGGTGCCACGCTCAATCACGCCCCCCGCCTCGAGCACCACGATCTGATCCGCCATACGCACAGTCGAGAACCGGTGTGAGATGACGATCCCAAGCCGGTTTTCGGACAGGCTGCGAAACCGCTGAAACACCTCGGCCTCGGCCTCGGCGTCCATCGCGGCGGTCGGCTCGTCGAGCACGAGAATGTCCGCATTCTCGCGCATGAAGGCCCGCGACAGCGCGATCTTCTGCCACTGGCCGACTGACAGCTCTTGACCTCCCTTGAACCACTTCCCGAGCTGGGTTCGGAACTGCTCGGGAAGACGCTCGACGAAGGGCGTAGCCATACCCATTTCGGCCGCGCGTTTCCAGCGCGCCTCATCGTCGAACGCCTCAACGTCGCCGGCTCCGATGTTCTCGCCAACCAGCAACTGATACCGGATAAAATCCTGAAAAATGACGCCAATGCGCCGGCGTAGCGCCGCCGGTTGCCATTGCGCGAGATCGACGCCGTCGAGCAAGATCCGCCCGGCGGTCGGCTCGTAGAGCCGCGTCAACAGCTTGATGAGTGTGGTCTTGCCGGCACCATTCTCGCCAACGAGCGCCAACTTTCCTCCGCGCGGAATATGCAGGGTGACGTCCCGCAGCGCCGGCGCCATCGCTCCAGGGTAAGCGTAGGAAACGTTCTCGAAGCGAAGCCCATCGCCTGGGTCAGTACCGTGGGTCGCGGTCCCGGCCTCGGGCCTGGGCGCGTGGCCCAAGTACTCGTAGAGATTGGACAGGTACAGGTTGTCTTCGTACATGCCGCCCACCGAGCTCAAAATAGCCGACAGCGCCGATTGACCCTGCTTGAATACGAGCAGGTACATCGTCATGTCCCCAAGGCTGATGGCGCGACGCGCGGCCTGCAGCACCACCCAAGCATACACGCCGTAAAATGCCAGGGTGCTCAGGATCCCGAGCAGGAAACCCCAGAAACCACGGCGGAGCGTGAGCGCGCGGTCCTCGCCGAACAGCTTCTCGAAGATCGCGCGGTATCGCCCCAGAAACAGCGAACCCAGCCCAAATAGCGTGACCTCTTTGGCGTGATCTTCGCGCGCGAGCAAGGTCTCAAGGTACGCCTGCATGCGTGACTCCGGGGCGCGCCAGCGAAACAGCCTGAACGCGTCCTGGGAGAAGCGCGTCTCCGCGATGAATACCGGGATGGCCGCGACGGCGAGCACCAGCGCCGTGTATCCCGAAAGGCGTAGGAGCAGACCGCCATACACAACGACCGCGATCGTATTCTGCACCAGCCCGAACGTACGCCTCACCAAGCTCAGCGGACGCGACGAGGCTTCCCGCCTGGCGCGCGTCATCCGGTCATAAAACTCGGGATCCTCAAACTCGGAGAGCGTGAGCGTGAGCGCCTTCTCCAGGATGAGTTCGTTCACGCGTTGTCCGAGCAGCGCGCGAAGTAGCGACTCGCACACACCGATACCGCGCTGCGCTGCCGAAAGCAGCAACACCAAGCCGAGTTCGAGTCCGACGTAGGCAAGCAACGAGGACGACGATGCGTGGCTGGCAGCCGCGAAGCTTGGGCCCGCAAGCTCGGCCGCGTGCACTATCGCATCGACAATGAGCTTGCCGACGAAAGCGATGGCGGCCGGCAAGACCCCGCTCACCAGGCTCAGTAGCGCTAGCCAAACCGTGATCTGTCGGCTCGTGCCCCACACAAGCTCAAGCGCCCGCCGGGTGTACTGAAACACCGACAAGAACTGGCGCAGGCTGAAGCCCCCGGAGTTTGGGTCGCGGGCGCTCGCGGCCTCGGCTAGCTTTATCACCGCGCGACTATAGGACAGGGCGAGGCGGCCCCGATTCGCGGCGATTCGGGCTAGCCAAAAAGAGGCTGCCCGCCTCGTAACCGGGGCCGGACTCAGGCATACCTGCAGCGTGCGAGCCCCCATTTCCGTGGTACTGACCGTGCTTTCGCTGGCTGCCCCGGCCGGCGCATTCGTTTCGACGCCCGTAGGGGGCCACCCCGGGGAGCTCGACGTCAACCTGCAGCTCACGGCCGAACGCGGCAAGACCGAGCCCACCGAGAACGAGGACTCCTGGTTCAAGACGCGGGGCTACTACGAGTACAAGCTCGGAACGGGCTACACCTTCGGCAACGTAGGTCCGCTTGAGTTCTTCTCCGTGCGCCTGGAAGGCAACTTCTTCCAGTCACCCGCCGAAGTGAGCGACCCAAGCAAGTTCCGTATTGCCGCTCCCGGCGCCGGAAGCACGGGGGTCCTTGGCGCAGGCGAATGCACGGCAGGCGCGCGCTACCTCGGCGCTGGCGTGTGTGAGTTCTATCCGGCGGACGACGGCGTACTTACAACCGCTAGCGTTTCCTTCGCGCTCATCCACGATGCCAAGTTTACGCTGGGCTTGTTCGCGCGCGGGCAGGTGCCGATAGGCATGAACCTCGACAAATTCGCCAACCCGCGCATCGACTACTTCGCCCTCGGCTCCCAGATCAGCGTGGAACTGCGGCCGTGGCTCGGTTACGAATCAAGCATCTACCTGGGTTCTGGCACGCGCCCGTTCGGCAGCCAGCAGAACGGGGCGGTGGCGCTGACCAACCTATTTCACTTGCGAGCGTCGCGCTGGCTTCTACCCTGGAAGGCAGGAATCAAGCTGGGCCCCTACTTCGAGGCGGATCTGCACGAACGACACGACGGGCGCTACGACGCGGCCTACAGCCCGGTTGCGCTCGGATCGCCGGGCGAGCCACAGGCCCAAGCCAGCGACCGGATCCGCGCCGTTCGCGTGGCGACCGCGATCTTGCCGTACTTCCTAGTGACCGAGCATGCGGCCGTCGAGCTCGGCTACATTCAGAAATTCTTCGGCTACGACGCGCGCGCGACGCAGGTGTACTTTCTGGGACTGCGCGGCCTGTTCGATTTCAGCCGCTGAGCG
>JANNWK010000003.1:0-1986 GCA_031408355.1 Myxococcales bacterium | reverse complement strand
GCATCCGCGAGGCCCGCGGCATTTTGACCAGCTCGTGAAGACGAGCCAGTGGCTTGCCGAACGCACACCAAGCCTCACTGTCGCACTCTGGGTCTCACTATCGCACCTGCGAACACCGAACCTACGTGTCTTCGAAAGCAGGGGATTGAACCGCGCCGCCAAAGGGCCGAGGATGAACGATCGACCTTAGACTTCGTTTGACCCTTCATGAGGTGAATAATGAAACGCACTAGCTTAGCTTGGGGAATCACGGGCGCGGGCCTTTGCTCGCTCGGTATTGCGCAGGGTTGCAGCGGCGACGCCGCCGACAAGTTCGTGGCCTCGCCGGCCGCAAGCGGCGCCGGCGGCATGGCGGGCTCCGCCACGACAGGAGGCAGCCAGAGCGAGGGCGGCGCAGTCATCGACACTCCTTCCACGAGTGGCGCCGGCGGCGAAGACAGCATGCCTGTAGGCATGGGTGGCGCGGGCGGCGCCGATAGCGTGGAGGAAACCGGTGGCGCGGGCGGCCAGGCGCCAACCTGCGACGACACGGATGGCGACCAGGATGGTCAATCCGAGTGCGAGGGTGACTGCGACGATATGAACCCCCAGAACTACGTCGGTAACCCGGAGCTTTGTGGCGATCTGGCCGACAACAACTGTGATGCGAGCGCTGATGAAGCGGCGCTCTGTGGCGGCATTGGTACGTTCGTGTCGAGCCTCACCGGTAGCGATGTGACCGGCACCGGCACCACCGCCAACCCCGTCGCCACCATCGGCAAGGGCCTGCTGAACGCGCAGGCGATCTTGCAGACGGCGGCCGGGGCGTTGACCAGCATTGACGTGTACGTGGCCGAGGGCAGCTACCCGGAGAACGTCACGCTCGTGGAAGGCATCGATCTTTTGGGCGGCTTCGCCTGCGCGGCCCAGCCCTGCACCTGGACGCGCGATCCTTCGACCTACGTGAGCGCCATCCAAAATCAGCGTTTCCAGGGCGTGATAGCCAGCCACAATGTCACGCGGAGCACGCGCTTCGACGGCTTTCAGGTGACGGGCTTGACGGGCAAGCCGGCCGGTTTTCCACCGGGCACCGTGGGCATCACGCTGGTGGGCGCCACGCCGACCATCACCAACAACACGGTGATCGCTGGCAACAGCCTGGGGGGGGGTTACTCGGACGGCCGCTCGATCGGCATCGCCATCTTGGCTCCCTCCAATGACACGCAAGGCGCGCTCATCGACTCGAACAAGATCACCGCGGGCAAGGCGGCCACGGCAGCCTCCGTCGGGGTGTTGATGGACACAACCAGCTCGAGCCCCGGGAAAACCTACGCAGTGGTGACCCGCAACACGATTCAGGCGGGCGAGGGCTATAGCTCCTACGGCGTATTGAACTGGAACTCTGGCACCGGCACCATCTTCCGCAATAACGACATCTTCAGCGGCGTCGCCAAGGGGGACTCCAATGGTAACGCCTTCGGTGTGGCGGGCGCTGGCACTTTCTTGCTCGATGCCAATCGCATCAACGTGAACCCGACGCTCCCGCAAAGCTGTGAGTCGATCACGCAGTGGTGCGGTGGCGTACGCAGCATCAGCGCGACGGCGACGATCACGAACAACGTGATCTTCGGGACCGCAAGCGTGCTCAGTGCGGGCGTTCTGCTGAACGAGCTCGAAACGCCGGCAGGCACGGTGGTGCTCAACAGCAATCACCTTGACGGCGGCGGCGTGGCGAACGCGCAAGGCAGCATCAGCGCGGCCATCACAATGTCCATCGGCGGCTGCTGCGGTAATCAGACCTGGGTTGGCCGAATCATGAACAACCTGCTTTCCGGCGGCGAATCCAGCACCCGCTTTGGCGTCTATGAATACGCCACCGACGGGCGCCAGGCGCACCCGGAGGCGCTGCGCAACAACGACTTCTTCGTGCCCAACCTGGGCGCGGCCGACGCGCTCTATCGCTTCTTCATCGGCACTGCCGCCGCCCGTGCCAGTGAACGCGCCCCC
>JANNWK010000002.1:0-2711 GCA_031408355.1 Myxococcales bacterium | reverse complement strand
GGTGGGGATAACGAGGGGCATATTTCAGGGGTCTCCGTGGTCAGGGTCGGGTGGGGCGGCGAGGAGCCTGTGGCGCGTGAGTTCCAGCTTGGCCTCGAGCTCGCGGGTGCAGCTCTCAATGGCGCTGGCGATGGAGCGTTCTGCGGTGACGGCCCGCCGGGCGCTCTCGCGGTTGTCCGCGTGCCCGGCGTCGCTCGCGCGCATCACGCCGTCGACGGCGGCCCACGAGAAGGCGTCGACGAAGGGGGCCTCCGCCACGGCGCGGTTGAGCGCCTGTTCCGCCAGCTCGAGCTTGGCGAAGGCGCGGGTGACCTGCCGGGCGTCGTTCTGGTGCAGGGCGCCGAGCGCGAGATGCGAAAGCTTGTTCACGCGGCGTGCGGCGCGGCGTGCCGCCACGGCTCCTGCCAACTGAAGCTCTAGCCAGTCCAGCAGCGCCTGTCGGCTCGGGGGAGGCGCCGTGGCGTTGGCAGCTTCCATCAGCTGTTCCGGCGTGATCAAACGCAGCGGGAGCTCTGCCAGTACGTCGGCCAGCGTGCGCTCGTCGAAGCCACAGATGCGCGAGCCGCCTTCCGAGGCGTTGACCACTCGCTGGTCCGGCGCCTCCTTGTGCACGACGTCGGCCGCGAGCTCGAGCCAGCTTCTGACCGCGGAGAAGCCGATTGTGGACAGGACGTTGCCCTGCCCGCCCCAGGCCGGTACCTCGCGCAGCGGCTCCCGGGGGCCGAGCGTTTTGTTGGCTTCGCTCAGGGCGGCAGAACGCACGTGCTCCAGCGTCTTGCCGTCGGGCGACACGTTCACGCGCGAGCCTTCGTAGGGGCTGCCCTTGGCGTAGGCCTCCCCGCCCGTGTAGGCCAGATCTTGCCCCACCAGCACGATGGGGGAGCAGCCCATGCGCTGGGCGAGCGAAAAGGCCAGCGTCGAAACGCTGCCACAAACGGCAAGCCCGTGGCCGCCCAGCAGCTTGCTCAGCGGTCCGGTGATCTCCGGCAGGCCTTCGTAAAGGGGCAAAAGCGGCCCCTTGCCGGTGCGAAAGGTCCTAGGGTGCGCCGTGACGCTGAAGGCGCGCACGACTTGATCCAGGTAGGGGACCTTCTCGAGCAGGTGCGAGAGATCCATGGACTCCAAGCAGGCCACGAGCTGCGGCGTGACCCCATAGCGGGCCAGCACTAAGGCGCTGGAGTTGACGGCGAAGACGAGACCTTTCTGCGCGGCCTCCGCAAGAAGCTCTCCGTTCTTGCCCAGCGACGGGCCAGCGCCGACGATGAAGGCGGGAACGCCCGTGTACTTCTGGGCGAGGCCCAGAAAACTGGGATGGGCTCCGAGCAGGTCGAGGTTCTCGAGCACGTCGGAAACCCACTCGCGAGCTCGCAAGCGGTGCGTTGCGTCGTTGACGCCTTGCCGCTGAATAAGCTGGGTAACCGCCTCGCGAAGGTCCTGATCTTCTTGCTGGTACAGGGCGCTGTAGCCGGGAGTATTGATGAGCGTGACATTGTCTCGCTTTCCGCTGAAATGTTCCCAGAGTTGGGTGAGGTCGTGGGGCGTGCAGACGATCGGGAAGCCCCCGAGATCGCTCGGGCCAGCCTCCAGAGTCCGCCGAGCGAGCCCTGGGTTCGGCTCGTAGATGAGGATGGGCGCGTCGGTGAGGGCGCGCAGGGCGCGGGCCGTGTGCCCGAGGCCCAGGCCGAACACGACGTAGGCGCTATCGCTTGGCCCCTCGCGCACGGCGTGGCTGAGCGCGAGATCGTCGGACGGGGTGCCAAGGAGCGCTCCCCTGAAATGGAGCACCGGGGTGCCGTCCGCTTGCACCACGAGCTCGCCTTGCGGCAGCGCTTGCTCAAGGGCCTCCCGCGTGCGTTCACCCAATCGAAGCCGTTTGAGGTTGGCGTCGAGGAAGGCGCGCGAGAGGTCGCGCGGCGGGGCGTGAGTAGAGCCGTCCATGGATGACCGGGGCTCCCTATCTCACGTTCCATGCCAGACTCCGGGCGCTGGTCGCTCTGGCTTCAGCCGCTAAAATCGCCGGGCTTTGTGAGCAAGCCTTGGATTGTCCAAGTGAGCGTCTGCGCTTTGACCTCCTGGCGCCACCGCTCTGACGCCCGGCAGCGGTCCTAAGGTTTGTGGGGTCCCGACCGTTCAACGGAATGAATGAGTCTGCCCACCGACTCCCTGTCGAAGCCGACCCCGACCCGCCTGCTTTGCCACGGCGGCCGTTGGGTGCTCGAGCTCTCGCGGCTTGAGGCCGTAGAGCGCGACGTCTTCCAGCCCCGGA
Source organism: Myxococcales bacterium (assembly GCA_031408355.1). Taxonomy (GTDB): domain Bacteria; phylum Myxococcota_A; class Polyangia; order Polyangiales; family Polyangiaceae; genus PMG-095. The sequence continues at coordinate 445 of JANNWK010000002.1, read as the reverse complement.
CTGACCGGCTGGAGGGGACCGATTCGATTCTGGCCGTGCTGCGGAGGAATGAGGAGGGCCAGCTACTTGCGAGCGCAGCGGCTCAGCTCATGCGCGCGGGACGTGGTGAGGAGGACCGCGCGTTCGAGGTCAGCGACGGGGACTGGGTGCCCGCGGCTGCGGGGCCCGCGCCCGCTCAGGCGCAGCGAGCCCAGGCGGAGCAGGCGGCCCAGGACGCCAGCCGGTTGGTCTCCGAACTTCGCGCGGAGCTGCTCGTGTTGCAGGCCTCGCACCTCCGGCTCCGGGAACGCGTTGCCTCGCTTGAGGGTCAAAGGAGCGGGGTCTCGTCAGCGGTCCTGCGTCCGGCACGCGGGAGTCGCGGCAGGCGTCGGAGCGAGCCTCCGCCTCCGAGCCCGGAGCCAGAGGGGGAGAAGGGAGTCGCTGGCTTCTCGGCCACACAGGCCTC
>JANNWK010000001.1:0-2711 GCA_031408355.1 Myxococcales bacterium | reverse complement strand
CCGTCGACGCTTCTGCCACCGCTGCTGTGGCCAGCGTCGCCAGCCAGGTCACTCCCGTTGCCTCCGCTCCCGCCACCCTCACCGCCGCCGCCGACCAGTATCAGGTCGTCGGTCACCTTGACGAGCTGCCAAGCCACGCGGCCACGCTCCGCGCCGTTGGCTCGTTCCGCGATGACTCCGGTGACGAGCACCGAGTCTCCGAGAGCCTCAGACATGTCGGCCTTTGCAAAGGCCAGCGCGCCCCGCGGCAGGAGCTCACCTCCTGGTTCCGCTACTTCGATCTGGATGGGGGTATCGGCTGGAGCGTTCGATCCGGTGATAACCAGCCGCCCGACCGTGACCAGTGGCAGCGATAGCTTGAAGTCTGTGGGGAGGGTCTGCTTGCTGTCGCTGTCTTCCCACCAGGCTTGATAGCCGCCGGTCGTCGCGGCGACGGCGAACCAACCGCCCTCCGTCCGAATAGCACCACGCCTCGAGTACGCTTGCGTGCCCGCCGGGAACAGCACCTCCGGCGTCAAGCCGTCAACGGGGCCTGTTGTTGGCACTGCTTCAGCAGCGAAGTCGCCGTTCGGGCTTCGCCAGTTCGTGAGGTATTGGCCGGCGCCGTAGGTTACGCCAACGAAATCGTCGACCTGTACACCGCCCAGATCGAGCCAGGTGTCCACGCCGCTTGGTCCGAAGCGTCGAGCCTCGAGCTTCGTCGTCGGGCCGTAACCGAGCGCGAGCCACCCATCTGGCGACCCCGCGAGGGCGACGTCTCTGGACCAAGAAAGATAGTAAAAATCGCTGACATCGCCCAAGTCGGACACGTGAACTAGGCGGGGGCCGGCCCTCCAAGGGGCGTCGGCGACTGCGACGAGCCAGCCATCAGGGCCACGCGCGACGTCCAACGGCCAAGCGGAGGCGTGCTGCGCGATGACGAAGGGGTTACCGGCCATTGTCCCGCTCTTGTCGACGAACGCGCCTCGCACGCGCTGCGGTGTCGACTCGGAGAAGCCCGCTTCACTCCACGCGAGGAGCCAGCCATCGGGGCCGGGTGCAACGACCGGGGCCGACATTGACCCTGCCTGCGCCGAGACCACGCTCGGACTGCCCACGTCAATCGAGCCGCCAAGCGTCAGCGCTGCGACCGTCAACACTGAGGTTGGCAGGGACTACACTCTCGAGCCAAGCGTTGAAGCCGCGCGCCTCACACCCGTCCGCGCATCCTTATGGTAAAGTGGGCAATATGTCTCGACTTGCGCTTGTTGTGTCGCTTTCAATCGTGTCGATGGTAACCGTGGCTGCTTGCGGAAGCGACGGGGAGAAGGGCGCTTTGAGTGGTGCGGGAGGGGTCGGTGCGACGGCACCCTCTGGCGAAGCTGGAGACGAGCAGGGTGAAGGTGGGGCCGAGCAAGGCGGGGCGGGGCAAGGCGAAGGCGGGGCGGGGCAAGGCGAAGGCGGCAGTAATTCGGCCATGGGCGGCGCCGAAACCACGGGTGACGTCCCGCCGGAGCTGGTCGGCATTTGGCAGCAGACGCGCGCTACAGCGGGCAACTACACGAACGGCTACGGCGACAACTTCTCCATCACTTCCGGTTTCAGCGTCCAGCTGCGGATTCGAGCCACGGGCGAGTACTACTTTGCTCATTCGGCGTCGGGCGTGTCCAACACGTGCGGCCAAGTCACGTACCTGGATCACCACACCGGCGCCGCCATCCTCGATGGCACGACGCTGACCCTGCAGCCGACGGAGCGCCGGCTCGAGGTGGACGACTGCGCCAATACGCGCAAGGAGGACCTGTCCACCGAGCCGATCGTGCTGAGCATCGGACTCGAAGAGTCGAGCTTTTCCTACGGTGGTCTGCGCACCTACCTGATGAACGTCGAGGGCGGACCGCACCCGTGGCAGCTGACCTTGCTGCATCGCCCGCCGCTGGCCGAGCCGCCGCAGCCCGAGCAGCCCGCTGATTTCGTGCTGGGCACGCCCGGACCTTTCGCAGAGCTACAGGGGTTGTGGGTTCCAGCACCGGGCACCGACGTCGACTTCTTCGATCCCGCAACTGGCAAGTTCTACTTCCCGGAGCTCAATGGCAGCCTGCATCAATGGCTGCGCTTCGTCGACGACTCCTACGAAGCTGCAGTAGCCATTCAGAACATCAACGAAGAGGGAGCCTGTGAAAGCGACGCCATTTACTACGAGCAGGGTAAAGCCGTGTTTGCCGTCAACGAGGACGTCGGAAACCAGGGTTCTCATTTTCTCGGTCACGCTCGGCTTGAGGCCACGGCTGCCCGGCTGATCGTCAACGTTCGCGATTGCGAGCCCGACAACGAGGTGTTCACCTACGATCTCCCGCCGCAGGTCAGCTACTACCGCTGGATCTATTTCACCGCCGCAAGGCCACCAGAGACCCTGAGCATGGGTTGCGACGCCTTCGCCCGAAGTGAGTGGCAAACCATGCTCTGCACAATCAACCTAAACAGCTTCTTTCGACGCGAGTGAAGCGCACACTGCTGCTAGGCAACTTTCTCTTGCTTCCAAAGCGCCGTGAGCTGCGCATTCAAGTTGCTGAGCTCGCCGGCCAACGCCACGTGATCCGTGGGCTTAGGCCGGCGAGCTCAGCAACTTGAATGCGCAGCTCACGGCGCTTTGGAAGCAAAAGAAAGTTGCCTAGCAGCAGTGTGCGCTTCACTCGCGTCGAAAGAAGCTGTTGAGGTTGATTGTGCAGAGC